>CAJUOO010000022.1 GCA_910588535.1 uncultured Lachnospiraceae bacterium
ATAAAACATATACGGCAGAAACCCATAACGTGAGTTTCAACTTATTTGTGTATCTCACCATCACAATTTCTCCTTGCAGTGCGAAAATCTTACAGAATTTCCGTCTTCCAACACATAAAATTCTCTGCCATAACTGTCCGGATATGTAATATCTTCAAACAAGCGTTGTCCATCTAAGAAATCATCTTTTATATCCTGATAATGTGGTAAAATCATTAATTTTGTAATTCCCAATCCGAATAAAAATCTCTTATATTCTTTATCAAGGCTTTCACCCACCAACTCAGGCTGCGCGTATACAACCTCTGCACAGTTCATTGTTCCGGCGCTAATACCAATTATGGTTCTCTTAAAATGGCTAATATGTTCCCTTAAACGGATTTTTTCAAAAAATTTATTTTGCGTTGGAACATGCCCGTCGGCAAGTATAAGTACATCATAACCAGAACTTTCATTCACAAGTTTTTCATTTCTATTATCACATATACACATTTGACTGATTGATAATCCGCTCATTGGGAACGATATGGTAAAAATTTTTATTATATTGTTATTTTTTTTCTTCATCGTCTGCATCTGCACTTATTATCAAAACTTTTGAGTTATCTTTCCAGTGTTTTTGCAAACTGTCTAATAAACCGTTCTCTGTGCTTAACCGCGTGGGTATTCTTGCTCCATCCTTTTTGTATGAACCGCCTATATTGCTCGTTAAACATGCAATCATTATATTTTCTTCCCATTAACTCACATTTTACAAATATAGTCTATTAATAAGATTTGCTATAGCGAAATCCGTATTACACAAACGCAATTTATGCATAGGGTATATTTCGCTCTGCGAGGCTTGCCCTCACATAAATGCAAAAGGACTTATTGTTGATGCTCAATAATCCATTGTAAAATTTCCTTTTCACCAATATCACCGGATGCCAATGCAAGAATGACATCACTTAACTCCTTTTGGCTGTAAGACAATTCATATCCATTCAATGCAAGAAAAACTAACATAACATGCGTACCAAGTCTTTTGTTTCCGTCCAGCATTGCATGATTTCTTACCAATCCAAAACAAAGCCGTGCCGCCTTTGCCTGAATGCTTGGATAAAGCTCTTTTCCGCCAAATGACTGAAACGGATTATTTAACGCCAAATCCAACATTCCTTCATCATGAATACCGTCACTTCCTCCGGTGGCTTTTATTAAACTTGCATGAAGTTTCAGCACCTGCTCCTTGCTTAAAATAATCATTTTGCAAGAACCTCATATGCTTCCCTATTCTGTTTTATTAATCGTTCAGATATTGCAAATACATCTTCATTATCGGCAACTTTTTCCTTTTCCGCTTTACTGAAATCAATGACCAGATATCTGGGCATATTATTTTTCAGAATAACCACTGTTCCATGTTCGTCAACTAATTTGGCAACTTTTGAAAAATTTTGCTTTGCTTCTGTAATAGAAATCATTGTGTTAGTATCTATTGTCATTTATAAACACCTCGCTTTCAGTTATAGTATATACAAATTCTAGCTAGAAAACAACCTATTTCTCTTTTATGATTGTTAAATAATTGAACCTTTCCCTTGTAAACTGCCCATAAGGGTAAACAAGGGAAAATACATAGCAATTCACTATGTAAGGCTTGAAAAGCCTTAAAAAATAAGGAAAGTTCAAGAAATTCATCTGCAAATTCCTATTTATTTAATTGTTCAACGCTGTTATTTTACCACAACCGCACACACAATTCCATTAAATTTTATTTAATCTTCCTTTACCCTATTCTTTGCAATAATCATCTACCTTGCCCGTTCCCTCCGCTCTGTGCTGACCGCCCTCGGCTTTCGGTAGCTGACGTGTGATTTCGGAAAAGAATAGGTCTTTAATATTCCGTTCTGCCCTGTCAGTTTGTATGTGTCAGGATAATCGGCAACAAGTGTGTCAAGTTTCCGCATGACCGTCTTATCCCTTGTGTAGAGGGTGGCGGTCAGTTCCGCACACGTTTTTTCTGACAGGGCTTTTAATTTCTTTAATATGGCAAATGGTTTGTTACGCTTTAACTATTTTGAAATTCTTATTTCTCAAGGACTTTAAGAATCAAAAATGGGTTATCAAATTGCAGGGATTTGTTATACTAAATGTGTGGCAATATTTTGTCAACAGAAAAAATCCATTTCATCTCAAATCTCTTGTCTCTACCCTATAAATTGAAAGCACTACAAATAATAATGATACAACAAGTAGCAGACAATAAAACACCGTGTTTCCTGCCAGAGTGAAATCCCCTATATTGCCTTGTGTCAGAAACATTAACACAACGGAAGAGATAATCGTTGCCTTTGATGACCGCATCTGCAAGCCAATATATAAAGAAACAAAACTAATGCTAACCATAACGGCAGAGCTAACAAGAAGACAAAGATAAAATTCTGTACTTTTTAAATTATAATCCAACAGAAAGACTGGCTGCATGTATTTGCTCCCTATCTGTATACTTAAGTATAAAAACAGCTTAGTGAGAGCAAGGGCAATAAAGCTGAAGCTCCATGTAGCAAGCATTTGCGCAAACAGGATTTTCTGGCGCTTGATCGGATAGGAGAACATCAGATTCATTGTCTTGTTTTTATAGGCGCTCACAATAAAAGAGGCAAACATGGCGCCGGAAAAACAAATATAAACCATATTGGACAAAAATTCGACCAAGGGACTGACAACATTATATCCGGGAGGAGCGTCCAACATTCCTGTATCGGAGTCCAAAGCCATGTCAAAAAAGGTCAGACCAAAAAGAAACAAACAGAGAAGGGCCGCTAGGATCAGAGCGCTTATAATATATTTTTTAACATTATTTTTCTTCCATTCAAGTTTTATTAGTTTTAACATTATCTCCCTGCCCCCTCTGTAATTTTAAGAAAATGGTCTTCCAGTGTCTCTGATTTCTTGATAATAGAATTTACCGGCTCGTCGTTCAGTGCAAGTATCTTTGCTATCTCATGGGTGGAGATACTCAGCTCATAGATGCGAATAATATGCTCATCCATAATTTTAAAATGATTCAAATTCAACTTATCAGATAAAAGATACGCCGCTTTCTTGGTGTGCTCTACAGAAAGTTCAATATAGGCTGTGTTTATATCTGATAATTCTTTGATGGAGATCTCCTCCTTAAGTGTTCCATGGCTGAGCACTCCTATAGTGTCCGCGATTGACTCGATCTCTGAGAGAATATGGCTGGATATTATAATTGTTATCTCATGCTTTGTGCTAAGTGTATGAAAAAGATCACGAATCTGTTTCATACCGGCCGGATCTAGACCATTTGCGGGTTCATCAAGAATCAACAGCTCTGGTCTACACAAAACGGCACGGGCGATGCCAAGCCTCTGTTTCATGCCAAAAGAATAGCTTTTCACTGGCTTATCTGCCGCTGCCATAAGATTAAGCATTGTGAGAACCTCCTCGACTGCGCCTTGTTTATAATAGCCCATGTATTCACAGTGAAGCTTAAGATTCTCTCGACCACTCATATGCTCGAAAAATATGGGAAATTCAATAATACTTCCCATGCGCTTAAGAACCTCATAAGAAGAGGGCGTCAATGTCTCTCCAAAGAGCTCAACACCACCGGAAGAGGGCTTCCACAGATTTGTGATTATTTTCATCAGAGTAGTTTTTCCAGCCCCATTTGGTCCTAATAGACCATATATTTCTCCCTTCTGCACATGAATGGAGACATCTGAGATCAGCTCTTTGCCGTCAATTGTTTTAGTTAAATGATTCGTCTGAAGTATATAGGACATCGTAATTTCTCCTTTCTTACAATCAAAGCGGTTATTCTTGCCCCGCCTCGTTACTTGCACATTCCTCATAGCTGCTTGACAGCGTTTCAATGGCACTTGAAACAGATAAGTCTCCAGCCATCTTATATCTCTATAATAGAAATCTTGGAGAGCTCTCTTTATGAAGCTAAGACTATTGTAACAAAGTGAATTTTCAAAACTCTTGACGGATTCTTACGAATTTCTTTCGCCGACAATGGGAAGTGTCAGAGTGAAGGTAGTCTGTATCTGTGGCTCACTGACAACAGAAACATTCCCTCCCAACGCCTGAGCCAGACTTTTTGCAATAGTGAGACCCAAACCATTCCCCTGAATACTACGACTGCGAGAATCCTCCATCGTATATAAACGTTCAAAGATATGTGATATAGCTTCTTTCTCAATTCCTTTTCCTCTATCTGTAATATCAACCACAGCCATACCATCCATATCTTTTCTTAAAAAAATCCCCAGATACTGCCCTGCGGCACCATAGCGCACGGCATTAGAAATCAAATTATATAAAATTCGAAATATCGCCCGCTCATCCCCTTCCACAAGAATACTGTTCTCAGGAATATTGATCTCAACCTCAAAACTTTGTTGTCTTAAAATATCGTAAAAATCCAGTATAGCTCTGCGGCACAATTCATTTAAGCGGATCTGTTTCATATCTAGCTTCATATCGCCTGCCTCCAGCTTGGCAAGAGAAAAAAACTCATTGATAAGATCCATCACCTGTCTTGCCTTTGCCTCGATTTTTTTTAAAATCTCATCCTCTGGATTTTTTATGCGAAGCATTTCCAGATAGCCCAGAATCACTGTGAGAGGTGTCTTGATGTCATGAGAAATATTTGAGAGCATCCGCTTTGACGCTGACTCTGTCTCCTTAAAATCAGTCTTTCGCTTAAGCCTGTCAACAAGTAACTGATTTACAGAGGAGATAAGCTCCTGCAAAGCTTTCTGATCAGTAAAAACCTTAATAAGCTCCGCACTGTCCTCTGATAAAATAGAGGAGAGCTTATCGCTTATCTGTATAAGTTTTTCTTCCAGCGTCTTCTTGAGAATCAATCTTTGGTACACAATAATAGATAATAAGATAAGAATAAAAATAGATAAAAACAGTATAATCATCTGGTCATTCATTTCATATCCCCCAACTTATAACCAATGCCCCAGACCGTTAAGATATAGAGTGGATTGCGGGGATCTTCCTCAATTTTACTGCGCAGTCTGCTTATATGGACATTGACAGCATTTTCATCACCAAGATATGCATCCTTCCAAACCAAAGAATAAAGCTGTTCCTTGGTATATACTTTATTTGGATGTTGCATAAATAACTTTAATATCTCAAACTCCTTTATCGTCAACTCAATCGGTTTGTCATTCTTTGTCAAAGTATAAGTATCAAGATTCATAACTAAAGCACCTTTGACTAGCAGTGCCTTCGGCTCCGGCTGTATAACTGCATATTGTGTATTTCTGCGGATATTTGCCTTAATTCTAGCCAATACCTCCGTGACAGAAAATGGTTTTGTAATATAGTCATCCGCACCCAGACCAAGCCCCAGAGCCTTATCAGAATCTGTATCCTTTGCAGACAAAATAATGATTGGCACTGTGCTGCTCTCGCGAATTTTTCTCATAACATCCATTCCGCTGATCTTTGGTATCATCAAATCAAGCAAAACCAGACTATATTCACTCTCATAAAATTTACGGCACGCCGTCTCTCCATCTGGAGCGGTGACAATCTCAAAATTTTCTATTGTCAAAAAGCTCTTTAACATAGCACTGATCTCTGGATCATCCTCTATAAGTAAAATTTTCATAGCTTCTATATAAGCACTCCCTTCTCTGGCAAAATAACTTCACTGGCTGGTTCTATAAGAAAACTCACCCTAAAAGAAGTTACGCTATCTTCCCAATATCATAGCAAATTTCTGAAAAAAAGACAATGTTTTGACCAATCTCAACATCCTACCTTATCAAAATCCTATATAACACCATATTCTTTCTTTTACACGAATTTGTGCAATCGAGTAGGGGGAATATTTATCCCCCTACTGTACTTGTCGCGCGGGACACATGCCACTCTCGTCGCTCATTTTCTTACGCACTTCTGCGCATAAAAATAAGCAGAAGAAAAATATTCCTCTGCTTATTTTTTATATTAATCTACATATTTTTCTAATGTTCTTTGTACAGCACCAGTGCCAGCAATTAGCTCCGTAAAGTATTCACATACCTTCTCAGCCAAACCTACCTGATACAGATTTATTCCAAAAATAGCTTCCTTTTCAAGCAGCGGTCCTAACTTGCTCGAAACATCGCAATCCGTGCCAAGCTTGATGTCCGCTATATATGGACACACACTGTCAAGCATCGGATCAGGACTTAATGAAAACGCATTTCCACAATCATCCACTGCCATAAGATAACGGAGCCAACCAGCAAAGACAAGTGGAATCATCTTTAGATCGGCTGTATCCAACTTCTCTGATGCCTGATATGCCTTAATTGTCTCCCCAAATCGTATGGCAAGCTTCTGAGAAGTATCCGTGGCAATTCTCTGTGGGGTATCTGGCATAAATGGATTGGGGATACGAATTTGTAACACAGTGTCGATAAATTCTCTTGGCTTTATTACTCCCGGATCAACCACCACAGGAAGCCCTTCTACATAACCAATTCTCTCAACCAGCTTCCTCAATGTGTCGTTCTTCATCTCTTCCGATATTTTCTGATAGCCAAGTAGACAGCCGAAGATAGCAAGAGCTGTGTGAAGCGGATTTAAGCAAGTGCAAACCTTCATTTTCTCAACCTTATCGACGGTCTCGCGATCTGTAAACATCACGCCTGCCTGCTCCAACGATGGGCGTCCATTTGGAAAAGCATCCTCGATCACAAGATATTCACATTCCTCTGCATTGACAAATGGTGCAACATACGTATTTTTTGAAGTAACGATAGGTTCTACTTCTTCAAGCTGTGCATTTTTAAGAAGCTCTTCTATAGAAGCATCTGGACGAGGTGTGATCTTGTCTATCATGGTCCATGGAAAAGACACTTTTTCTTTGCTTTCTACATAGGAAAGAAAACCCGGCTCCACTTTCTGATTCTTTATCCACTGCTCTGCAAAAGTATGAATAGATGCAAATAACTTATCTCCATTATGAGAACAGTTGTCCATGCTAACCATAGCAATCGGCTTTTCTCCATCTTTATAGCGGGCATATAGAAGAGATGCCACCTTCCCTATATAACTAGAAGGTTGTTCGGGTCCTGCCAGAAAATCTGCCTTCACATCTGAGAGAAACTCTCCCTTCCCATTCACAAGACTATAGCCCTTCTCTGTTATAGTAAAAGAAACCATCTGTAGAGAGTCCTTGCAAATAATATCCGATAAGCGCTGATATTCCTTCTTATTCTCTGCATCTAAAATACAAGATTCAACAATACTTCCAATTACTGTTTTTTCTGTTGTTCCATCTGCTTTCAACGTCACAAGAACAGAATACTCATCATGAGGGCGGTTCATTTTCTCAATTATCTCATAATCATAGCCTTCCGCCACTATCAATCCTCGATCTAATTTACCCGAATCCAACAATTTTTGCACTATATTTGCCTGAAAAGCACGAAAAATATTCCCTGCGCCAAAATGAAGCCAGATAGGATTTTCTTTTGTGGCTGCTACCACTTCCTCCCTGTCAAACGCTGGAAGCTGAAAGCCTGCCGCTTCCCACTGTGCTCTCTCCTTTAAGCCCTCTTTATTTAATCTCAATTCTGTGCACCTCCCTGCTTATTGGACTTGCAGATTGCTTCCCACAGACCATTGAGATAAGTAGCACCGAGTGCCCTGTCATACAAGCCATAGCCCGGCATAGCAACCTCATCCCATATCATACGCCCGTGATCTGGGCGGATCGGTCCTTCAAATCCAATATCATAAAGTGCCCTCATAATCTCATACATATCAAATGTTCCATCGCTGGACAGATGTGCGGACTCCTCAAAGTTATCTGGCGATATAAACTTAAGATTGCGCACATGTGCAAAATGAACTCTTCCTTTTAAAGAACGTATCATATCAGGAAGATCATTTTTTAAATTCGTTCCATAGGAACCTGAACAGAAGGTGACACCATTATGAGGATTATCCACCATATGCATCATGCGCAAAATATTCTCCTTATTGATAATAATGCGCGGCAGACCAAATACACTCCATGCTGGATCATCTGGATGAATCGCCATATTAATATTATATTCATCACAGACAGGCATTATTTTTTCCAGAAAATATTGCAGATTAGCAAATAATTTTTCCTCATCAATATCCTTGTACATATCAAACAACTCTTTTACATGAGCCATGCGCTCTGGCTCCCAGCCCGGCATAATTGATCCATTCGTATCTCCCGCGATAGATTCAAACATTTTCTCTGGATCGATGGCATCCACTGCCTCCTGCGTGTAGGCAAGCACAGTAGAGCCATCTGGCCTTACGCGAGCAAGCTCCGTGCGCGTCCAATCAAATACTGGCATAAAATTGTAACATACCAGATGAATATCCTCTTCACCGAGATTCTTTAATGTCTGAATATAATTCTCGATATAAATCTCTCGCTCTGGAACCCCCGTCTTAATCGCATCATGAATATTAACACTCTCAATGCCAGATAGGCGAAGCCCCGACGCCTCCACCTCATCCTTCAGTGCACGGATGCGCTCTCGGCTCCACACCTCCCCCGGTGCCGTATCATATAATGTTGAGATCACACCTGTGACACCCGGAATCTGCCGAATCTGCTTCAATGTCACCGTATCATACTTTGAACCATACCACCGCAATGTCATTTCCATAGTCTTTTACCTGTACCTTTCCCGCTAAAGTTTTTTAATAGTAACCTTCATACATCGAACTTCTAACTGTATGATTCTATTATAATTTCTTCTTTCTAGGAAACAAATGGGCATAATTGTTGTTTATATTGCAAAACTTGCGGTTTTATGATAATCTATAAGTCCATACTCTCATCAACCCTATTTCGTTTTAAACCGCTACTTGGTCTATTACTTGGGAGAATCAAAAAGAGATAGACCTAAGTTTGTATCTTTGTTACATCCACAAATTTGAAGTGCGCAAAAAAGCAGCGCAGAAATGAGAAAATCTATGAAAAAAAATCTTCAAACTACTTTTCATACGCGCCAGTATATGTTATCCAAAGATTTTGAATTATATTATTATAATGATCTTCACGATGATAGATTAAATTACAAAGTGAGAAGCCATACTCATAATTATTATGAGTTTTATTTTTTTCTTGAAGGTGATGTATCCATTCGAATTGATGGGGCAGAATATCCACTCAAAGCAGGTAATATGATTTTAATACCACCACTGATCGCTCATCAGGCCATTATTCATAACACCAGTATTCCATATCGCCGCTTTGTATTCTGGATCAGTGAGAATTTCTACCATCAACTTCAGATTGAATCAGAAGACTATATCTATGTGATGCAGCAGGTGCAAAAGAAAAAAAATTATATCTATTCTTACGACAGAATTCTTTTTCATGAGCTGCAAGCTAGAATTTTTCAGTTATTGGAAGAAATACATTCCAGCCGTTTTGGAAAAGATATAAAAATCTCTCTATGTGTCCATGAATTACTTCTCTATATCAACCGATCCATTTATGAAAAGGATCACCCCGAAATTCATGAGGAGACACAAAATCTATATCACAACCTGCTTTATTATATAGAAACACATCTTGAGGAGGATCTATCACTGGACAGGCTGGCACATGAATTTTATATTAGTAAATATCATATTTCACATATTTTTAAAGAAAAACTCGGCCTATCCATCCATCAATTTATCACAAAGAAAAGGCTCCTTATGTGTCGTGACGCCATAGCCAGCCGTAAAAAAATAGGAGAGATCTACCTATTATATGGTTTTAAGGATTATTCCAGCTTCTTTCGCGCCTTTAAAAAAGAATTTGGCATGTCACCCAAAGAATATAAAGAGCAGATACAAGCAAAATACTCATCAACTTCTCCTGTCCATCACCTTACAGAAAAGAACTGCCAAAAGACTACTAAATAGAGTAGCTGCTATTGCTGGAGCAATTATGGCGGCAGGATTGGCACTTCCATATTGGCTTCGATAAGCAATCATGTTGACAGGAATAAGCTGCAGAGAAGATATATTGAGAATCAAAAAGGTGCACATCTCATTGCTGGCGGAATCGGGGAAGGAACCTTTTTTCTCCTTCTCAAGCTGCGAGAGTGCCTCCATGGCCTTAAGCCCAGCCGGAGTTGCCGCCCAGCCTAAGCCGAGGATGTTAGCTGGTTTTATATTAGGACTAATATTTCTATTCTATCTCTGTTATATACTTCTATTTTTTCAATCCATCGTTTCACAAAGTCTCCTATCTGCAAGGGCTCTGCTTGTATCAGGGAGAAAAATAATAATTCTCCTCCATCTTCCAGAAAAGCCATCAGCTGATAATGTATGACTTGTATCACCTCTTCCAAGACCTGTGCTTCCACACGAATCCCGGAACCACAGCTTTCTCCCATACGGCAGCGAAAATACAAATTGGGTGTCTTTCCGCCTAATCTGACAGAATATCCACAGTGCCCACATTTTATTTTTCCCGAAAGAGGATGCGCAGAAGCTTTTTTCCTATAACTACCTCTTTTTTCATAATATTTTATCACATGTTGTGCTGCCTCAAAAACTTCTCTTGAGATCAAAGCAGGATGCGCATTTTCAAACCGCATATATTCAGAAGCCTCTAGCTTTCTACGTTCTCTTGGTCTGCCAACTATGCTTTTATGACAGAGATATGTGCCAAGATACGTCTCATTTTGTAATATAATTCTCACCTGAAGTGAAGTCCACAAATTACTTTTTTTATTCTTCAACTGATACTTCCGTTTTGCACTTTGCTTCTTATAAGCTCCCGGTGTTGGCAGCTTCTGTTGATTCAGATATCCGGCAATAGCACTTGGCGAACAACCATCAGCCGCAAGAGAAAAGATCGTTGTAATATTTCCTGCCGTCTCTGGATCAGGCTGCAAACATTCCTGCCCATCGATTCTCTTTCTATACCCATAAGGTACATCACCACCACTGTAACATCCATTTTTCTGTTGTAATAATTTTACAGCTCTAATCTTTTTTGACAAATCTCTACTATAACAATCATAGATAAGATTCTTAAAACCGATCTCTATTCCCGCTGGATTGTCAAGGCTGTCATATGCATCAGAGATAGAAAGAAAACGAACTCCCATACAAGGAAAAAACTGTTCCAGATACATGCCAGATTCAATATAATCTCTTCCAAAACGGGACAAATCCTTCACCACAACACAGAAAATATGGTTTCTCTCCACTTCCGTCAAAAGCTTCTGAATCCCCGATCGTCGAAAAGTTACTCCCGTGCTTCCATCATCCAAAAACTCTCTGACAGGATAGCCCGATAATTCTCTATGCGTATGAATAAAATTATATATAAGACTTCTCTGATTCGCGATGCTGTCACTCTCACCTTTTAACGCTCCCACTCTCTTGTCCTCGTCGGACACTCTAAGATAGATGGCAATATACTTGTCAGGAAATACTTGTATCTCTTCATTTAACTGATAAAGCTCCCTTTCCATAAAGTTTCTCCTTCTTGATACAATACACTAATTTTCAACTCTTTGCAAAATTAATTCCCATCGTTTTAGATAAAGTCATCCCCATTACAAACAACGGGGCATCCGCCTTACAACGCCCAAAGGAAGGGGATATCACCTTCGCGTCACTCGCCATATCACTGCAAACAATCACTTAGCTTGTTTCTCGTGGGAATAAATTTGTATTTTCCCATATGAAAAAACAGCTATTTTATCGATAAAGGTATCTAATGTATTTTCAGTGATCACATCATTAGTAATATACTGCTTCACCTCTGCAAACACAGCCTCCAGCAAAGGAATTTCATGAATATATGTTCCGACACAACGAGACGACAGCTTTGTCTGAGAAGCACTACAGTAATAGTAGTAATCTCTCTCCCCATTTTTCACCCTATTCCTTCTTGTCATCAGATAACCGCATTGTCCACAAAAAACTTTGTTCCGAAGAGGCTGCTCTATATGTGGAATCGCCTCATTTTGTCTTCTCTGTTCTTGATATTTTTTCCTATTCTGCTCCGCCATCTGAGCTGCGACAGAAAACTGCTCCTGCGTCACAAGTGGTTCGTGCATATGCTCAACAATTTTCCATTGTTCTTTGGGCACTGAAATTTGCTTTCCGTTTTGCTCAAAATAGCTGCTTTTTGTCTTTCCCTGAACCATATGTCCTAGATATGCCTGATTTTTCAATATTTCTGTTACATGCTTTGGTTTCCATTTTTCATCGCGGCATCTCTCAAAAGACTGGTTGCCATTCAAATAACGGTACATGCCCGGTGATGGAACAGCCAATAAATTAAGGTAACTCGCTATTGTACCACATCCTTTTCCATCTAGCCGCCAAGCAAAGATCTGTTTTACAATACAACCACTTTCTGGATCAATTACAAGCTTCCACCGATCTGCATTTGTTTTCATATAACCATATGGAGGTGTGCCAGAGATACAGTAGCCCTTACTTTGAAGTGTATGCTTTGCAGCAGATGTCTTTTTAGAAATATCTCTTGCATAATATTCATTCATAAGATTAGTAAAAGAATATGTCCATATATTATTTAAGTAATCATTGCTGTCATAAGCTTCATTGACAGCGATCACTCGTACACCAAGAGAAGGAAAGATGTGTTCAAGATATGTACCTGTCTCAATATAATTTCTTCCTATTCGTGAGAGATCTTTAACAAGAACACTGTTGATCCTTCCTGCTCTTATATCTTCCATCATCTGATTCCAACCCAAGCGGTCAAAGCTTGTGCCTGTTATACCGTTATCTGAGTATATTTTTACCAGATCCAATTCCTGTTTATGTTTCTGTATATATTCTGTTAAAAGTTCTATTTGATTCTTGATAGAATCTTTTCCCCCTTTATTGGAATATGTGACAGAAAGTCTTGTATAGATTCCGACAAGATTTTTCTTACACTCTGGCAGTTCCATGTGAGAGCAACTCTTTCTGCTCACTCTAGCCATCTATCCACTCTCCTTCCAAAGACTGTACACAAAGACTATTCCAAGCTGGACAAAATAAAAAGTGGATCTCTATTCTATCCTTGCTGTATATCTGTATGGTTCTTAATAATGCAGATAAAAATACCCTTGAAAGTGCCGTACAATCGATCCTCTCGCAAAAAGAAAATTTCTGGAATAATGTAAAACCCATATATATCTGAGCATTGATTATCTGTAATAGAATAGATTCCAGCCTTGCTATAGAAAAATGAGTGCGATTGGCACAGCCATTTTTGTTTTTATGTTCTACGCAGGTCAGATAACTATATTTTTTTCCATTTGCCGGAATGATCTTTCTTGTCATGGTGCCTTGACAATACGCACATACTGCAAAACCAGAAAACAGATGCAACGTCTCCATGGCAGGTGACACGCGGGTATCCTGTGCAAAAGATGCATTGACGGCAAGAAAATCCTCCCTCGAAATTATGGCGCTGTGGCTGTTTTCATATCGAAACCATCTACTTTCTGCACATTTCATTCTTTTTTGAATTTTATAGCTGGGAGAAAATGTTTTGCCCTGTAGAAGAACACCTGTATAACATTCATTTTTTAATATAGCATTGACACTGTTGGCATGCCAGAGAAGCTTTTCTTTTTTGCGAAAGCCGCTGGTATAGTTTTCATTTTTTTGTAACTTATAATGCATTGGTGTCAAAATATTATCCTCATTGAGCCTCTGCGCAATTCGCAGACTGCTCATTCCCTCCAGCCTCCACCGAAATATTTTTTTTACTATATCCGCAGAATCAGTATCTATCTCCAGATGATTTTTGTCCTCACAAGATTTCTTATATCCAAAGGGAGCAAATGAGCCGATAAACTGTCCTGTCTTCCTCTTAATATCTAGATGGCTTCGAATTTTTATTGATATATCCCGGCAATAGGCCTCATTCATCAGATTTTTAAAGGGAATCAGCAGATCATCAAAGCGCTTGTCAGAATAAGCAGTATCTATGCCATCAGTGACAGCGATAAATCTTACACCCAGAGAGGGAAATATTTTCTCAATATAACGTCCAGTCTCTATATAATCTCTGCCAAGGCGCGACAAATCCTTTACCAAAATACAATTTACCACGCCAGATTGTATATCTACAAGCATCTCCTGAAACGCTGGGCGATCAAAGCGAATTCCACTATATCCGTCATCCACCTGCTCTTTATACAGAGAAATATTGGGATGCATGGCAAGAAATTCTTGAATAAGAGCTCTCTGATTACTGATGCTATCACTTTCTATTTTATCTCCATCCTCCCGCGATAGACGGTAATATGCCTCTGCTGTATAACAAAAGCCCGAAACGGTATCCATACCCATTCTCCATTCTTGATCATGTATTTTCTAAATTATATTTTAAATTACTTGTCCAAAATACAAAGAATATTTGTATGGATCTGGTATTGCATTTTTTTCATTTTCTTCGTATAATAATACATAGAAATTGTGTTAGAGACCTGCATTTTATCCCTGCCATTTGTGGTAGGGTTTTTTACCTTATACAGAAAATTGTTATCACATAGACAAAGGAAAGGTGGGGTTTTAGTTATGGGAAGAAAAGAGGGTTCGGCATCTGGCAGAAAGAGTCAGGCAGCGATGCTTCAGCGCTTGGTGCGCCAAGCATTTATTTCAGTGGGAACGGGAGCTGTACTACTGTTAGGATTTGTTATATTTAATATAGGAATGTCACAGGTGTACAGCACGCAGTTAAATACCACCATTGCACTGAATCAATACCGGCTTGGTTCTAAAACACTGACCTTTGATGTGCAATCCTATGTTGTCACCGGGAAACAGGAATATTATAATGCCTATATGAAGGAGCTGAATGAGGACAAGAACCGGGAAAAAGCTGTTGAGACGCTAAAGTCCTGCGGGCTTACTGAATCAGAATGGGCAAACCTCAATCAGATCGCTTCCATGTCAGAAAATCTGGTTCCGCTAGAAAAAGATGCCATGGCTTATGTACAAAACGGTGATCTTATCTCTGCGCAGGCATGTGTGTTCAGCACAGAATACGAAAATACGGTTGAAAAAATCAACCATCTGACAGATACTACGATTCAATCTATCTTAGACAGAAAGAATAAAAGCTGCTCCTTACTTAAATTCCTGCAGATTATCGTTGAGATTCTTTTTGCAGGCTCCTTTATCTATGTTGTTTTTCAGCTAGTAAAAACGATAAAGTTCTCCAACAACGAACTTTTGCAGCCAATCAAGAAGGTATCTGATCAGATGAATATACTGGCAAAAGGAGAATTCCGTGCAGAGCTTGATATGGTGGAGGACGAGAGCGAGGTAGGAAGTATGGTCGCCGCCATCTCCTTTATGAAGCGGAATCTGCTTGCCATGGTAAAAGAAATAACAGAAATCCTAAACCAGATGGGCAATGGCAATTACCATATACAGATCAAACAGGAATATGTCGGAGAATTTGTGGAGATCAAAGAGTCTTTTCTAAAAATTGGGGAGCAGATGCGAGACACTCTTCTCACCATCCGCAATGTTTCTGGACAGATTGATACAGGCTCTGAGCAGCTCGCATGTGCTGCGGAAGATCTGGCAAAGGGCTGTACTGCACAAGCCATGCAGGTGTCGGGGTTAATTTCAGTATTTAAGGACATGACAGTTACCATGGAAGAAAGCTCCCAGAAAGCGGAGGAATCAGCAAAACGTGCCTCCAAAGCTGGCATAACATTGGCAAAAAGCGATCAAAAGATGCAGGAATTAAAAAGAACCATCGAGGAGATTGGCAGATGTTCCGAGCAGATAGGAACCATTATTGGCACCATCGAGGACATCGCCTCACAGACAAATCTATTGTCATTAAACGCATCCATTGAGGCGGCAAGAGCAGGAGAAGCTGGAAAAGGCTTTGCTGTTGTGGCTGATCAGGTTAAGAATCTGGCTGAAGAATCTGCAAAAGCTGCCAGAAGAACCTCCGATCTTATCGCTACGACTGTCACAGTTATGGACAAGAGCATCTCGATCGCGGACGAAGCCACATCCAATATGCAGGATGTTATGGAGGACGCAAAAGCTGCCACCGAAATGATTGGCCAGATTGTTCAGACACTGAATGAAGATGTTGAACATATGCATAATGTCAACGAAAGCATTGTGCAAGTCTCCTCCGTAGTTGATAACAATGCTGCTACCTCTGAAGAAACAGCAGCGGTAAGTGAAGAGCAGAAATCACAGGTCAATACTATGGTCAATCTGATGAACCAATTTGAAATCTAGGCATGGTCTCAATAAATTATACTAAAAAATGTTACTTTTCCTTCGAGAGAGATTTTCTTATCCGATCTCTCTCGAATATAATGTTTAGTCCTATTATCCATCCATCCTTAGCGATCATATTCGTCGCAATATATCCTCTTGCTGGATGGGTTTTTGGTATGCGCGGAAAGAGATATCGAAGCAACGGATCACATTTTCTCACAGCAGCTTCTATCATTCCAGCCGACCTTGCAATCTCCATTACTCCTGTCCACATGGACATAATGCCGAGCATGGTAACGCACAACGTCACCGCCTCCTTTGCAGAATCCAGCGCTGCGCCGCTCACTGCTTCCATATTTCCTGAAAACGAAGCAAACGCAATTCCAATCAGTATCATAAAAGCCCAGATATAATTTAACATACAAGTACCTCAGTAAAAGATTTTTACATTTTATGCACAAAATAACCAAAGTAAGACAAATAAGCACTTTGATTTTCAAACCATAAAAAATCAGTGAAGTTTGTTAAGTATTTTGTAATTCAATTGATTATTTCAGAACGTGTGATAAAATAGTGAAAAATGTTTGAAAAAGGGGCTTGGTTATTAAAATGAATGAAGAACAAGAGAAATCAGGAAGCAGCTTAATGATCAAAATTGCGACATTTATTGTGGATAAGAGAAATTTATTTTTTCTGCTATATGTGTTTGCAATTATTTTTTGCGTAATTTCCAAAGATTGGGTTCATGTGGAGAATGATATCACCACCTATCTACCAGAAACAACAGAAACCCGACAGGGACTTGATGTTATGAACCGGGAATTTATCACCTTTGGCACGGCGCAGGTGATGGTGGACCATATATCCTGTGAACATGCACGTGAGTTAGCGATGCAGATAGAAGGAATAGAAGGTGTCACCAGTGTGGTGTTCGATGATACTGAGAATCACTATAAAGAAGCATCTGCACTTTTTGATATTACCTTTGACGGGGAGGTTCAGGATGAAATAAGCATCTTAGCCATGCGCCAGATAAAGGAAATGCTTGCCGGCTATGATGTCTATATATCTAGTGCAGTGGACAACGATAGCGCGGCAAATCTCGCCAAAGAAATGCAGGTCGTTATCTTAGTAGCAGTCGGTATTATTGTGGCGGTGCTGCTCTTCACCTCACATGCTTATGCAGAAGTGCCTGTGCTATTGATCACCTTTGGTGTGGCAGCTATCCTTAATATGGGAACCAACTTTTTGCTTGGAACGATCTCATTTATCTCGGATTCTGTGACAATTGTACTTCAGCTTGCTCTCGCCATCGACTATGCTATAATTTTATGTCATCGTTTTACCGAGGAAAAGGAGACGATGGACACCAGAGAGGCTGCAATTGTTGCCTTAAGTAAGGCAATCCCGGAAATCTCCTCCAGCAGCTTAACCACCATTTCTGGTATGGCAGCTCTCGCCTTTATGCAATTTAAAATTGGCGAGGATCTTGCCGTGGTACTGGTCAAGGCCATTATTTTTAGTTTGCTGTCTGTATTTACACTGATGCCGGGACTTTTGATTCTCTTTAACAACCTGATGGAAAAAACAGTACATAAGAATCTGGTTCCAAAGATCACTGTTATCGGAAAGATGGCGGTCAAGACACGATTCATTGTCCCGCCTATCTTTTGTCTTATTGTACTTGGAGCATTTTACTTCTCCAACCGCTGCCCCTATCTGTTCAGCCAGAGCAATATTGTCTCAACCAAACAGAGCGAGCAGACCATTGCGAACAATAAAATAAAAAATAAATTCGGCACGACAAACCTGATTGCCTTGGTGGTTCCAGCCGGCAATTATGAAGCGGAGGGAAAGATATTAAAAGCACTTTCACAATATGAGGAAGTAGAATCCACACTTGGACTTTCCAGCGTAGAAGCGATGGATGGCTATGTGCTGACGGATGCACTGACACCAAGACAATTTGCTGAGCTCACAGATCTGGATTATGAAGTGGCAAAGCTTCTGTACTCTGCCTATGCAGTAAATAATGAAAGCTATGGTGAAATTGTAAGTGGTCTCGATAATACCAAGGTACCACTTATTGATATGTTTCTATTTTTGCACGAGGAACTTGACAAGGGTTATGTGACATTAGAAAGCGACATGCAAAAAACCATCGATGATCTGTATGTTCAGCTCCACGATGCACAGCTCCAGTTATCCACTGATAATTATAGCCGGATGCTGGTTTATCTCAATCTACCTGAGGAGGCGGAGGAGACCTATGCCTTTTTTGATGTGATTAAGGATGAGATGGCAAACTATTATGACAGAGATTCCTTCTACATCGTGGGAAATTCGACCAGTAATCTGGACCTATCCTCCTCCTTTGCGCGGGACAATATTATCATCAGTGTTCTTTCTGCACTGTTTGTTATAGTGATATTGTTCTTTACCTTCCAGTCTGCTGGGCTTCCAGTGCTGCTGATCGTTGTGATCGAGGGAAGTATCTTTATGAACTTCTCCTTCCCATATCTTCAGAATATGGGGTTGTATTTCCTCGGCTATCTGGTAGTAAGCTCCATTCAGATGGGGGCAAATATTGATTATGCGATTGTTATTTCCAGTCGCTACCTAAGCCTAAAGCAAGAAATGCCTCCTAAAAAGGCTATTGTAGAGTCCTTAAATCAGGCATTTCCCACCATTATCACATCAGGAACTATCCTCGCTGCGGCGGGTGTCTTGATTGGACAGCTCTCCTCCGATGGTGTGATATCCTCTATTGGAACCTGTTTAGGACGTGGAACCATTATCTCCATTTTCTTAGTCATGGGCGTACTGCCACAGATTCTGCTGTTGGGAGACATGATTGTCGAAAAGACAGCCTTTACCATGAAGATGCCAGATAAGATACAACACGCAAACGGTGTATTATATGTAGACGGGCGAGTGCGAGGCTATGTATCTGGTATGGTGGATGCAACCATCAAAGGTGTACTGAAGGGTGAGGTCAAAGCGATGGTGGACACTTCTAATTTGACATCTATGGAAACAAAAATGGAAACGATTCCAGCGATTGAGGAGCAGGGGGTGGATAAAAATGAAGACAGCGATAAAGAATAAAATTTGGGCATATCTCTTGACGGCAATGCTTATCCTTTGCCATATTGTGATTCCAGCATATGCGGACGAGAATATTATTACTATCAAATCTGTGGAAGATTATTATAAATTAGCGGCGGCATGTGAGCTTGATACTTGGTCGGAGGGAAAGATCGTTTTGCTGGAAACAGATCTTGAATTTACAAATGGAAATGAAATGACACCTATCCCATATTTTAAGGGCACCTTTGACGGGCAGGGACATAGTATCAGCGGTCTTGTAATCAGCTATAATGGATCGGTTCAAGGATTGTTCCGCTATATAGGAGAGGGTGCTTCTGTAAACAATCTAAATGTTGTCGGCATCATAGGTCCCCAAGGCTCTCGCTCCGTTATCGGCGGTATTGCCGGAGAAAATTATGGGACAATATCAAATTGCACATTTTCTGGAGTAGTGCGAGGCAATTCCACTGTAGGCGGAATCGCTGGAATAAACGGAGAATCTGGAAAAATTACCGGCTGTCATGTATCAGGCATTACTCGAGGCAATCACTATGTAGGCGGAATTGCGGGCAAGAACAGTGGAACTATCGAGAACTGTGTCAATCGTGGGAATATCAATACCTCCACGGAAGAGGTCGTCCTGCATCTGGAATATATGAACCTTGACAATCTGCGCTCCACAGAAAATACCATGGATATCACCGATATTGGTGGCATTGCGGGATTTTCAGACGGACGAATCGAGAGCTGCACCAATAACGGCAGAGTAGGATACCAGCATGTGGGCTATAACATAGGAGGCATCGCCGGGCGGCAAAATGGATATATCAACAATTGTGTTAATTATGGAAGCGTGTACGGAAGAAAGGATATTGGCGGCATTAATGGACAGATGGAACCTTATAACACCTTAATCTTCTCAGAGAGCACATTGACTAAGCTGGATGAACAGTTCAACGAGCTTCAGGCAAGAATTGACCAATTGTTAAATGATACCGATCAGTATTCAGACACTGTCACAGGAAAGCTATCTGACATGAAACATCATGTGACAGGCGCTCAAAATTCTGTAAGTACTATGCTGGATCAGATAGAAAATGTAGTAAACACGGATACTGACACATTAAATGAATTAAGTACAAGAATTTCGGAAACGATAGATAAACTGACACCCGCCTCCATGGAGTTAAGCGATGCCTCCTCTCACATGAAGTCTGCGATAAAGCATCTGAGAGAAGCCGTGGAAAATGTAGAGGATGCCTCCTCTCTTTCTCAGGAAGGTATATGGTATGTAAATCAGGCGATCGCTGAGATGGAAGATGCGCAAGCTGATTTCGAGCTGGCAGCCGCTCCTCTCGCTGAGGCGGGAGAGAGCTTTCAGACAGCTCTTTCTGCTTTCATTGATACATTAAAGCTTATCAATGAAGGAGCTGCCAAAGAAGAGATTGTGGAAAAAGCAAAACAGGGAACAGACGCCTTACTAAGAGGGATGGATCTCCTTGCCGTCTGCAACAGAAGTCTTCAATCTGGCGTGAAAAATATATCAGATGCCATGGCAGCCATAAGTAGTGCGATTCCCTACTTTCAGGACGCAAAAAATCCGCTACATGATGCACTGAATGAGACAGATACTTCCTTACAGAACATATATAAAATGAGCTCCTCTGCCACGGAAGCGATCGCGGGAGTGGAGCGTGCCCTTCAAGACTTAGCAGAGAAGGAAGAGCTTTCCTTTGCAAAGCTGGATGAGGATTTTGACACCTCAAGAGAAACTCTCTATGATTCTGTGACAGAGATCTCCGATATTCTGGCCTTTGTCAACAGCACCGTTTCGAGTAAAAACAAGCAGATCAATGATGATATACAATCTGTGTCCGATCAGATCTTTGCCATAACAGATACAATAAAAGATGCATTGAAAGAAGATTCTGAGGAAAAAGAATACATTGAGGATATCTCAGATAAGGACACCGGTGAACAGACGGATGGCAAGACAGCCTTCTGTGTTAATTGGGGTATCGTGAATGGGGATGTCAATGTCGGTGGTATCACTGGCGCCATGGCTATTGAATATGACTTTGACCCAGAGGACGACATCAAGACAGAGGGAGATTCCTCAAAGAATTTTATCTATCAAGCACGTGCTGTCATCCGTTCCTGTACAAATAAGGGTTCGATCACAGCGAAGAAAAATGGTGTCGGCGGAATTGTCGGAAGCATGGATCTGGGAAGTGTAATTGACTGTTACGCCTATGGAAGCGTCACAAGCACAGATGGCAGATACACCGGAGGAATCGCCGGCTACTCAGGAGCAGATATCCGACACTCCTATGCCAAATGCTCTCTCTCTGGAAATAACTATGTGGGTGGGATTGCTGGATTAGGAAAAAATATCAGACAGTGCCGCAGCCTCGTCTTTATTGAACAGAGTGATGAATACACAGGAGCTGTGGCAGGAGAGGTGAGCGGAATCTTAGAGGATAATTATTTTGTAAGTGAACAATATCATGGCGTAGATGGTATCAGCTACACCACAAAGGCAGAGCCAATGAACTATAATGATTTTATCACTCTCCCAGATATGCCAGAAGAATTTTTAAGCTTCTGTCTAAGCTTTGTGGCAGATGATCAGATAATTTACAAAACACAATTTGCCTATGGTGCGGATCTGAGCAATATAGAGCTTCCAAGGATTCCAGAACGGGACGGCAGCTATGGAAGATGGGAGGATACGGAGTACTCTCATATGGTATTTGACACTATTGTGGAAGCAATCTACGAAAACCATATTACTGCGCTGGAAAGTGCACAAAAGAAAAATGATCTCGCTGTACTTCTCGTCGAGGGCAGATTTGACAGCGATCAACAATTACACTTAACCACTAAGACAATAGATAGTGCGGACATAGCAGAAAATGACCGACTTCTAGAATGTTGGAACCTTATCATTCCAGAGGACGGAAATACTTCTCATCGTGTGCAGTATCTTGTTCCTGAAAACATTTCCAGTGCAGAGATTGAATATAAGACAACAACTGGCTGGCAGAAAGCAGACACTTACCAAGATGGAAAGTACCTGATATGGGACGCTGATGGAACAGAGATTGTATTCCGCAGTGTAGAAAAAGCTTCCCACACATTACTTCTTTATATCACAGCAGGTATTGCGACCATAACTGCTCTTGTAGCATTTTTGATCTACAAGAGGTCAAATGCAAGGAAACAAATTCAGCAACCAGAGGAAGAAGAGCAGGCAAAAAATGATAATCCCCTGCTCCATCAATAAGAGAAAGGATGAAAATTATGGCAGAGACATGTAATCATGACTGTAATTCATGTAAAGCGGATTGCGGCGAAAGGGAGAAGAGCCTGTTAGCTCCGACAAATGAATATTCCAGCATAGGAAACGTAATTGGAATAGTTAGTGGGAAAGGAGGCGTTGGCAAGACAATGGTGACATCCATGCTTTCTGTACTTTCCAGAAGGAAAGGATATGAGACAGGAATCTTGGATGCTGACATCACTGGTGCATCCATACCAAAGGTATTTGGATGCAAAGAAATGGCACAGAGTGATGGGCAGAATTTAATTCCATCGGTCACAAAAACGGGAATTAAGCTGATGTCGTCAAATCTATTACTTGAGGAAGAAGGGCTTCCCGTCCTGTGGAGAGGCCCACTGCTCGCCGGCATGGTAAAGCAATTCTACACAGATGTGCGCTGGGAATATCTAGATTATCTGTTTGTCGATATGCCTCCGGGAACTGGTGATGTGCCATTAACTGTATACCAGTCTCTTCCGGTAAAGGGTATTATAATTGTCACCTCTCCGCAGGAGCTCGTTTCCATGATAGTAGAAAAAGCCGTCCACATGGCAGAGATGATGCACATACCAATTCTTGGAATAGTAGAAAATATGTCCTATTTTGAATGTCCAGACTGCAAAAAACGATATTCTATTTTTGGTGAGAGCCACATAGAAGAAACGGCTGATCGATTCCATATCGGACATGTGGCGAAACTTCCCATCTGTCCAGAATTGGTTGGACTGTGTGATTCTGGAAAGGTGGAAGATTTTCAGGGAGAATGGCTTGATGAGCTATTCGGCGTGATAGAGCAGTTTTGACATTGGCATATTAGGGCAGAAAAAAGAATAGGATAAAGAGAAGCCAATCTTAGGAGACATAGATGCAGTTTCTTATCTATCTGTCTAACTTTATTATTCCACTTTTTATTTTCTATGTGGTGGGATATGGACTATTGAACAAAAGCAATGTGTATGATGATTTTGTCCGCGGCGCCAAGGATGGCATGAAGACGGTGGTAGGAATCCTTCCCACGTTGATAGGGCTTATGGTGGCAGTAGGAATCCTGCGCGCCTCCGGCTTCCTAGAATGGCTGTGTGCACTTCCAGCAGAGTTGACAGAACGCATAGGACTCCCAGCACCACTATTGCCCGTAATGATCGTGCGCATGTTTTCCTCCTCGGCTGCGACAGGACTTGTGTTAGATATTTTTAAGGAATATGGAACAGATTCCAGAATTGGCTTAATCACCTCAATTATGATGAGCTGTACCGAGACAATCTTTTACACTATGAGCGTATATTGTATGGCAGCTAAGGTAAAAAAGTCCCGCTATACTCTGCCCGGTGCCTTGTTTGCCACCTTTGCGGGGATAGCGGCGAGCATCTTTCTGGCAGGATTGATGAGAGAGGGGTAGAGCAGCAGCACAAAACATGTCCGATTTCTTCAATGATATTGGGGATAAACCATTTGACTTTCACAGATTAAAGCATTATACTATAGAAGAAAATTTGAATTACGTGTATGAAAATAGGAGGAAAGAAAAATGTCATATGTTGATGAGGTACTGGATCTGGTTGTAGCCAAGAATCCGGCTCAACCAGAGTTTCATCAGGCAGCTAAGGAAGTTTTGGAATCTCTGCGCGTCGTTATTGAGGCGAATGAGGAAGAATACAAAAAGGATGCCCTATTAGAGAGATTAGTGACCCCTGAGCGAGTGATTATGTTCCGTGTTCCTTGGGTAGACGATAAGGGACAGGTTCAGGTAAACAATGGCTTCCGCGTTCAGTTTAACAGTGCGATAGGACCATACAAGGGCGGTCTTCGCTTCCACCCATCTGTAAATCTCGGAATTATCAAATTCCTTGGCTTTGAGCAGATCTTTAAAAATTCCTTGACAGGACTTCCAATTGGCGGCGGAAAGGGTGGCTCTGACTTTGATCCAAAGGGTAAGTCTGACCGCGAAGTTATGGCGTTCTGCCAGAGCTTTATGACAGAGCTCTGCCGTCATATCGGCGCAGATACAGACGTCCCAGCCGGAGATATCGGTGTGGGCGGCAGAGAAATAGGCTTTATGTACGGACAGTACAAGAGAATCCGCAATTTATATGAAGGTGTGCTCACCGGAAAGGGGCTGACCTACGGAGGATCACTGGCTAGAACAGAGGCTACTGGATATGGATTATTATATTTGACAGAAGAGATGTTAAAGTGCAATGGCAAGGATATTGCAGGCAAAACTATCGCCGTGTCTGGTGCAGGAAATGTCGCTATCTATGCTATTCAGAAAGCACAGCAGCTTGGTGCTAAGCCAGTTACCTGTTCCGATTCTACAGGCTGGATCTACGATTCAGAAGGAATCGACGTCGCTTTGTTAAAGGATGTCAAGGAAGTAAAGCGTGCCAGACTTACAGAGTACGCTTCCAGAAGATCGAGTGCAGAATACCACGAGGGCAAGGGGGTATGGACTGTTCCTGTTGACATCGCTCTTCCATGTGCTACCCAGAATGAGCTTAATCTAGAGGATGCAAAGGCTTTGGTTGCCAATGGCTGTTTTGCTGTTGCAGAAGGTGCAAATATGCCGACAACTCTAGAGGCTACGGAATACTTCCAGTCCCATCAAGTTCTGTTCTGCCCCGGCAAGGCTTCCAATGCAGGTGGCGTAGCTACCTCCGCTCTTGAGATGAGCCAGAACAGTGAGCGCTTAAGCTGGACCTTTGAGGAGGTTGACAATAAGCTTCAAGGTATTATGATAAATATCTTCCACAGCCTTGACGATGCTGCAAAGCGTTATGGAAAAGAAGGCAATTATGTGGCAGGAGCGAATATTGCTGGCTTTGAGAAGGTTGCAACCGCTATGAAGGCACAGGGAATTGTATAAAAAGCATACAATACCTATGCGATTGTCAATAATATAAAAAGCTGAACAAGATACATACTGCACTAGAAGTATAGTGTTTTCTATCGAAAGGAGCGTAGCAACATAAGTGAGTAATCACCTATTAAGCTGCGCTCCATATTTCATAAATAAAAATGAGGGTATCACGAGATCATCTACACTGAAGCGATCTTGCGATCCCCTCTTTAGATACTAAACTACAAAGAGGACACCCACCATTCTCTTGGAATATTCTCTCTCTCAATCAGGCAGTTTAACTCATGCGACAGGATCTGGCTTGTCACCTGAAACAGCCCTTCTGCATCACACAATATACCTTCTGCATCACCAAATACTACTCGTTTTGCGACACCTCTCTCAAAAAAAGCCTCACTTAATTTATCAAAGCTTTCTGAGATATGAGCGGTATGTCGATTGTAATGGCGATACATGGATACAGGCATAATACTGTTGTCAGGCATCTGGACCTGAAAGAGCACTGGCTTGTCCGTAAACCGCTCTGGAACATCGAGAACCTCCTCAATACTATGTATAAAAGTATTGCGTATATGTGTCACGCCCAGAAGAAGAATCTTTGCATGGATGTTGCGCAGCCGATCCCAGCAACCTCCCGGCGTGCAGGGAGTGGTACAGTTTTCCTCACCCTGAATATACTCTGCCGCCGAAGAACCATAGACAGCGATGCTGTGCGTGGGATGCAGCGATCGCACCACTCCGGGGCGCTTAAGGAATAAATTAGGAATAATTCCCACACATGCAGGCTCTGTTCTAGGGTCAAAAATATTATATGTCTCACTCATCTGCGCCCAAGTATGTGCGGGTGTCATAAACAAACCTCCCGAAAGATACTCCATAAATACATCTATCACAGTATCTGCACCACCGTCAACCTCCCCGACAGCTTTCATGGAAGAATGAAGCATAAGGGCATCTGAGTGCTCCAACCCCATAAGTCTTAATTGTTCTGCTAAGTCATGTTTTGTGTACATAGTAGTTCTCCTTTTCTAAACTGCTATTCACCAGCTCGTTTTGCTGATTATCCATACTTTCTTACTCTATCCTCTCACTGTTCTACACCTATTCTCAGGCAGATCTTCTATTAAGCTGGTAGCCAAGTACTGCACCCACAATACCTCCCACAATATGTGCTGTATTTGATATATTATCCTGAATGGTAACTCCCTCATAAATCTGTTGTCCAATAAAGATCAGAGCCACAAGCAAAAAGGTGATCGGTATTTCGCCCGCCCGAAATCCAGTGAATGAAGTTAATAAAATAAAGGCGAATACCACACCGCTGGCACCACACAGTGCAACATTCCAGAAGAAAATATAATGAATAAGCCCTGTCACCAGAGCGGTAATAGCGATAATCTCCAATATTTTCACCGATCCATGCTTCTCCTCAAGCATAGGACCGAGCAAAAGAAGATATGACACATTGCCAATAAAATGTGCCCACCCGCTATGGCCAAACACATGCGTAAAAAAGCGAAGATACGTCATAGGATTTTTAAGCGAAGAGTGATATGTCATAAATAAGACTTCATTGCTCTTTCCCCTTGTCAGATAATTCAAGCCCGTTGCCGCCAGACAAAGAAACACAAAGCTTAACACAGCAGGCGAATTAAATGTAACTTTCAATTTTCCCCTCACAATCACACCATCCTTTATCAAAAGCTTTTGCATAAACGAGTTTCTGTCATTATATTATATCATAAGAAACCCTATTGAGAAACCAATTTTTACAAGCCCACACTACCTTTCTCTTGTCAATACCTCAAAAAATAGCTATAATATTATACATTAAATCCATTCAATGTTTTAATATCTGTCTGACAGTAGAAGGTTATGGATTTTTCTCATACAGACACTCCCAACAGCAGATGGTTCCTCCACTGTCACAGAAAAGAGGTGCGCTTATGTCCAGAAAAAGGCTTCATAAAATATTTATTTTATCAGGATCATTCCTTATCGTAATACTGATCAGTATTGCATACGCCCGTTTTGCCTCCCGCCAAATCTACCAAGAAAGCATCAGTCATCTGGAGGAGATCTACACGCAGATCAATGCAACCTTTCGGGCAACAATCAGCAAAAATTGGAAGATTCTGCATAGCTGGCAATGTATCTATGACATGGCAGATTCTGCACCTGAAGAATTTGCAGCCTTTATTCAGGAAGAAAAAGAGGAATGGCATTTTACCTCATTTTATTTTTTGTCTGAAGATGGCGGCTACATAACAGAAAAAGGAGAAACTGGCTATCTGAATCTAGGTGAAAACAAAGAGAGATTGATGAACGATAAGCAGAATATCGTTACAGATACCATTTCATCCTCCATGGAACCCCTCACCATCTTTGCCATTCCTGCTAAACCGAGCCAATACCGCAATTTTCGCTACTGTGCCATCGCTATTAGCTTTAACAACAACGATATGACCAGCGCGCTGAGCATCAATGCATTTTCTGGCAAAAGCGACTGCTTTATCACCTACTCAGATGGACATATCTTATTTTCCTCCAAGGGCTACGGGAATCCATCTGATAACTTCCTAACCTATCTGCGCGATAATGCCTCCTTTTCGAGAACAGATGCAGACAGTATTGCAGAGGACTGGAAAAATGGAACACATCAAATTATCCATTGTACTATAGATGGTGTGCAATATTATCTATCCTATCAACCAGTCGGATTTTCTGACTGGATGCTCGTCAGCATTGCTCCATCCCATATCGTCAATGCAAGCATGAACCATTTTACCATCGTCACTTTAATTGTTATGGCGCTTGTCTTTGGACTGATCGCCGCAGGAATTGCCGCCATCCTTCTACTCAGCAATCGCCAGCATATGACAGAAAAAAACCTTGAAATCCGCTCGCGCGAAAAATTATTTGATCTGCTGACACAAAATACCGATGATATATTTATCTTATTCTCTCCCAAGGATTATAAGGCTGAGTATGTCAGCCCTAATCTGGAACGAGTGCTTGGTATAGAACTGGAAAAGATAACCAATGATGTCCGCTGTCTGCTGTTTACAGAAGAGGCTGAGCAGATACAGCTTTCAGAAGAATCCCTCACCTCCATTCCGATGGGTGGTATATGGACCAGAGATCGCTACATTCCTCATGCCAAAACTCTTGAGACTCGCTGGTTTAAAGAATTACTTCATCACTGTTCCCTAGACAACAACGATCGTTTTATCCTTATGCTGTCCGAGCGCACAAAGGAACGACAGATGTATGACACGCTGGGAGATGCCCTGCACACGGCCAAAGCAGCCAATGAAGCAAAAAGCAACTTCCTAGCCAACATGTCCCATGACATCCGCACCCCTATGAACGCGATTGTTGGCTTCTCTGTTCTTCTCCGAAGAGATGCCGATCGACCTGAGAAGGTACGCGAATACACTCAGAAAATCACCGCCTCCAGCCAGCATCTTCTCAGCCTAATCAATGATATCTTGGATATGAGCAAGATAGAGAGCGGAAAGACATCGTTAAATATGATAGAATTTAGCCTACCTGAGCTGGTAGATGAGCTGTATACCATGATGCTTCCACAAGCCAATGCCAAGAGACAGCACTTTGATCTGTACACACGTGGAAATCTTCCTGAGCTTCTTCTGGGTGATAAGCTGCGACTGAATCAAGTACTTATTAATCTTCTCTCTAATTCTGTCAAATACACGCAGGAGGAAGGGGCAATCACTCTCACTGTACAAGCGCTGGAGCAAACAACATCCGGGCACGCTCACCTGCGCTTTCTTGTCGCTGACAATGGCTTTGGTATGAGTGAAAACTTTGTCAAAACTATCTTCGATCCCTTTGCACGTGAAATCACAGATTCCACCAGAGAGATCCAAGGAACAGGGCTTGGCATGGCTATCACCAAAAATATTATTGACTTGATGGGAGGAACCATCTTTGTTGAAAGTGAGCTACAAAAAGGAAGCTCCTTTACCATTGATCTAGAATTTGCCCTAGCAAATCAGGAACGAGATGATGAATTTTGGCTTAGACACAGCATCACAAGATTGCTTGTCGTAGATGATGACGAAAGGATCTGTCTGGATATTCAAAGTTCCATGAATGACACGGGAGTGGCTGTCTCCTATGCCACAAGTGGTGAAGCAGCTATCTCACTCGCTGTATCTGCCTGTATACAGAACCAGAACTTCCACCTTATTCTTCTCGACTGGAAAATGCCGGGGATGGATGGTCTGGAAACTGCACGGCGCATCCGCAAGGAAGTGGGTCCTGAAGTTCCAATCCTCGTGCTGACTGCCTATGATATTGACGAAGTACAGGAGCAGGGCAAGGATTCTGGCATCGATATGTTTCTGCCAAAACCATTCTTCCTTTCAAGCTTCCAGCGAGCAGTGGCACAGATGCTTGAGCAAGAGACCACCAAAGAGGAGGATACCATTGCACCAGATACGATCTCACTTGCCGGTCTTAAGGTGTTAGCCGCCGAAGATAATGAGATCAACGCCGAGATATTAATTGAGCTTCTCGCCATTGAAGGTATCCAGTGCGAGATAATGCCAAATGGAAAGGAAGCCGTCGATCGCTTTCTTCGCTCCAGTCCGGGAGACTTTGACATAATCTTTATGGATGTTCAGATGCCAGTGATGAATGGCTATGAAGCCACACGCGCTATCCGTGCCAGTGAACATCCCAGCGCCAGCACGATCCCCATTATCGCGATGACTGCAAACGCCTTCGAGGAGGATATTCAGGCAGCTCTTGCATCTGGAATGAATGCACATACAGCTAAGCCTGTCGATCTAGAAAAGTTAAAGAGCACTATTGCAAAATTACATATTTTCAATTAGCAATTCTCTGCTCAGAAGGCTGCCCATCTTCCCTTCATCACCTTATGTAAAAGCAAGGTGACGAAGGGAAAAATATATGCTGTACGCTCACTTTCTCTTCTATCTTTTGTCACATATGTCTTCTAATATCTTGTCCAGACCTGCATCTCTCCTTCTCCGCGATTTGCCCATGTATAATATGGAACCCAGACTAATTCCGTCCTCTTATACTGTGCCGGCATATGTAAGTGATATAATCCATCCTCTGCCTTCTCTTGCCTAAACCCTTCTGCCTTCACGGCAACAACTGTCTCTGATCCTATCTGTTTTTCTTCTGCATAATACTTTGCATGCTCATCCATTCGGAGGAGATGCAGATCTCTGCCATTATCTGCCTCCTCCATACAATAAACAACAGGCCCCCGCATCACTGCGGCCTTTCCGATCGCCTCACGCACACGAGTATCTGCATCAATCAGCCGGATTGACATGGGAAATACTATCTCCAAGGAATCAGATCGCCAAACCTTTGTCAGATAGAGATATCCCTTCCGCTTCACAGCCTCTGCCCCTTCAAGCCCCGTAATCTGATAATCCGTTCCCCAATCGGGTATTCTCAGCGCAATAGTTAGTGGATGATCAATAGTTCCCTCCACCTGTATCCTCACATGTCCATCCCATGGGAATCTAGATTCCATTGTGACAATCACATTCCCCTCCCCAAACTCCTTGGTGAAGGTACAGCCTGCATAGAGATGAATCCAGATGGTATCCTCCGATTCTGACATAATATATGACCCTATGGATGAGATAAGTCTTGCCAGATTTGGCGGACAGCACGCACAGCCAAACCATTTTTGACGAACTGGCTTTACATGCCTTTTTCTCTCATCCTTTTCACATGCTTCTGGAAGAACCTCCAAGGGATTGACATAGAAAAAACTGGTTCCCTCAAGGCTCATGCCCGACAATACCCCATTGTACAGCTCTCTCTCCATGATATCTGCATATTTTGCATCTTGATCCAGCAAAAGCATCCTTCTGGCAAAGAATATCATTCCAATCGATGCACAGGTCTCCGCATAAGCTGTTTGATTTGGCAGATCATAGGCGAAGGAAAATGCCTCACCAATATGCGTGGCACCAATCCCTCCTGTCAGATACATTTTGCGTGACACAATATCCTCCCAAAGTTTCTCACACGCCTCCTTTAAGCAGGTATCTCCCGATAATCTGGCATAATCCGCCATTCCAGAATATAGGTACACAGCGCGCACTGCATGTCCGACAGCCTCACTCTGATCACGCACAGGAAGATGTGCCTGATGATATTGATAGCGAAGCTTGTCATCCGTCTCCTCCTTTCTATCATGCTCGATATCAAAATAATAAGGCCTTTTTCCTCTTTCATTCACAAAATATAGACCAAGCCTCAGATATTTTTCATCGCCAGTAAGCTCATATAGCCGCGCCAGAGCCATCTCTGCAATCTCATGCCCCGGATAGCCATGCTTCTTTCCCTCCTCAGGCCCTATATGCTCTGCTACACAATCCGCAAAGCGACTCGCTGCAAGCAGAAGCTTATCCTTTCCCGTCGCCTCATAATATGCCACCGCTCCTTCTATCAGATGACCAAGACAGTACAGCTCATGATTGTCCTTTAGATTTGTAAATCGTTTTGTAATATCATTGATAATATAAAAGGTGTCCAGATACCCATCCGGCTGCTGTGCCGCACACACAAGCTCTATTGCTTTATCCGCCGTTCTCTCAAGCTCAGGATCTGGAAACTGCTCCAAGGAATATGCCACCGCCTCAATCCACTTTGCAAAATCGCTGTCCTGAAACAAAAAACCATAAAAACGATCCTCAGGATGTTCTACATCCTCCGGCCACACACAGATATGATCTGTGGGATACACAGGCGTTGTATATACTTCCCTCCTCTCTCGCTCCCTTGTTATCTTTCCTGCTACTTTAAAATTATGCATACAATAACTTGGCTGTGCATCTGGTATCTGATCATTTAATGCCGCCCACTGGTATGGAATCACGGTGTTCCTTACCAACTCCATCTCTTTTCTTAATAAAGTATCAGTAACACGGATATTCTTTAGATTTACCTGCCTTATTTTTATATTCTGCTTCATCATCATCTCCTCCTTTGTTAAGATATCTTACACTACCTTTATCAAATAAAAAATGGATTATAACTGCCTTTTTATGTACAAAACAATGATTGACAAAGACAGATCACCGGTATATGATGCTGAAAGAAAGTTATGTACACTTATACCCCAAAGAAAGGACAAGATGAATGAAGGATATATTGGAGCTTTTTGAACAAAAGACGGCTCATTGGTTTCGCGCCGCTCTTGGCGAACCAACCTCTGTACAAAAGGAAGCATGGCAGATTATATCCGCCGGAAAGCATGCGCTGGTGTCTGCGCCCACAGGAACGGGAAAAACTCTTTCTGCCTTTCTTGTATTTCTGGATCGCATGAAAAAACAAGCTGAGAATGGCACCTTAAAGCCAGAATTACAGCTTATCTATGTCTCTCCGCTCAAATCTCTCGCCTCCGATATCCGAGAAAATCTGCGGCGCCCATTATCAGGCATTGGCGCTGATAGGGATATCTCTGTCGGCATACGAACCGGGGACACCTCCCAGAAAGAACGACAGCAAATGATACGAAAGCCACCACATATTCTTATTATCACGCCAGAATCCCTCTATCTAATGCTTACCAGCAAAACTGGACAAAATATACTTGCAACAGCAAACGCCATCATATTGGACGAGCTTCACGCCCTTATTGATACCAAGCGTGGCGCACATCTTATGCTTTCCCTCGCCCGTCTGGATGCCCTGTGCAAAAAACCTCTTCAGCGCATTGGACTCTCTGCAACCATAGAGCCGCTCTCTGCGGCTGCCGAGTACCTCGCCCCCGAAGAAGTTCTGATCGCAGCACCTGTCATGCACAAACTTGTACAGCTTGATATATTAAGCCCCTATGCTGATAGCTCTGTTGGAAGGAAAAAAGATCCTGTATGGGAAAAATTAAGCGCATTGGTATACCAGTACTGCTTGGGAAGCCGCAGTGTGATCGCCTTTGTGGAGGGACGAAGATATGCGGAGAAGCTCGCCTACTATGTCAATCTTTTGGGCGGCGACGGCTTTGCGAGAGTCCATCATGGAAGCTTATCGAAAGAACAGCGGGCAGAGACAGAGCTCTCCCTGCGGGACGGGCAGCTTCGGCTTCTCTGTGCCACCTCCTCCATGGAGCTTGGCATCGACGTGGGAGAGATCGATCAGGTTCTCCAGATTGGCTGTCCGCGCACCATTTCAGGCACCATGCAAAGACTGGGACGCGCTGGGCACAATCCGGGAAGAGTCAGTGTTATGTACCTGTTTCCCAGAACAGCAGCCGAATGTATAAGCTGCGGCATGACAGCCGAGCTTGCCAGAAAAGGCAAAGTGGAACAACTTCATCCCCCAATCCAGTGTCTAGATATTCTGGCACAACATCTAGTATCCATGGCAGCCTTTCGCAGCTATGAAGTATCTGATGTAATGGCGCTCTTGCCACGCGCATGGCCCTTCCGCAATCTGACCAAAGATGATGTCGAGTCTGTTCTGCGTATGCTTGCAGGAGATTACGAGCACAGCCGGGATATCCCTGTTCGTCCCCGAATTCTCTACGACAGAATACACGAGCGTGTGGAGGGAGACGGCTATAGCAGGATGCTCGCCATCTCTGCTGGGGGAACCATACCAGACAAGGGCCTGTACACTGTACGCACGGAGGAGGGAGTAAAGCTGGGAGAAGTCGATGAGGAATTTGTCTATGAAACACAAAAAGGAGACCGTTTTATCCTTGGCTCCTTTGCATGGAGGGTTCTTCATATCAGCCGTGACACTGTCACCGTGACGCAAGCTCCCATCGAAGGCGCCAGACTCCCATTTTGGAAAGGTGAGATCAAGGGAAGAGATAAACGCACTGGTGAAGAATTTGGGCGGATATTTCATTCTCTGCAAAAAGCATATGAAGAGGATAAGCTGTCAGTCGAATTGAAAAAATTAGGGCTTAATGAACCTGCCATCACACTTGCTTCCAGCTATCTGGAACGACAGATTCATGCAACAGGCAGCCTTCCCGATGATAAAACCTTATTAGTTGAACATTTTAAAGACTCCTCCGGCAACAGCCAAATTATGGTTCACTCTGTATTTGGCAAACGGATCAATGCGCCCTTAGCACTGTTAGCTGCACAGACGGCAAAAGATCAGCTCAACATGGAAGTGGGATGTGTGGATGAAGAAGATGGCTTTCTTCTCTATTCATATGGAAGCAGATCACTTCCAGATGGTATCCTGTTTCGCATGAACCCAGATACCTGCATCAAACAGCTAGAGATATTGCTGCCCGCCACTCCCGTCTACAATATTGCCTTTCGCTATAATTGCGGGCGTGCCCTTATGATGGGCATCAAGAAAAACAGCCGGCAGCCTCTCTGGATGCAGCGCCTAAAAAGTGCAGAGATGCTAGAGCAGATGGTCTGCGAAAACGACCATCCACTGATACGGGAGACAAGGAGAGAATGTATGCAAGAACTTTGGGACGCCGAGGGTTTGTATGATCTTTTATGTGACATACAATCTGGTGCTGTCAAGATCCGTGAATTTTACACTGAGCTGCCCTCGCCCATGTCCCTGCCACTTCAGTGGGGACAGGAAGCGGCTGTCATGTATGATTACGCTCCCACTCCCCGCGGTATTTATAATGCAGTGGAAGAAGCACTTAAGCAGAATCAAACGCTGATCTCTCCATCCAGCCAAGAGTTATCTAAGGTTCAGGAAAGAGAAACTCTTCCCAGAGATGAAAAACAGCTTCATACCCTTCTGATGACAGAGGGTGATCTCGCTGCTGGCGATCTTCCCATCTCTGTGGAATGGCTGGACAAGCTCGCCCAAGAAGAACGTGCCATATATATAGAACAGGGACTTTGGATCGCGGCAGAACATCAGGAAGCCTACCACTCTGCACTGGAAAAAACTGCTCTTAACTCTGTACAGATTCCATCCACTTGTTCAAACGAGATGCTCCATATTATACGACGTATGCTGCGCTACCGCGGCGCATCCGATGCACATGGAATCGCACAGCGCTACGGTATCTCAGAACCACATGCAGAAACACTTCTTGAAACGCTCTGTCAACAGAATGATGTGATAAAGCAGGATACTATGTACTACCATGCAGCCCTGTACCGCAAAGCTAGAATACAAACTATAAAAACTCGGCGTGAAGACATAAGAACCCATCCAGCAGAATCTTACGCAGCACTTCTGCTCTCCCGCACAGAATATAGTGCTCCAGACAAAGAATGTCTTGTCCATACATTAAAACAATATGCAAAAACTGCATTTCCTATCTCTCTATGGGAAGAGGTTCTGCTGCCAAGCAGGTTATCTCACTACAAAGAAGCATTGCTAGATTCCTATCTTGCCGAAGGTGAGCTGTTCTGGCATATGGATGCGAATGGATGTCTGCTCTTTGATTACCAAGAAGAGATCGACTGGGATGCCGAGATCCATCCATCCGATGAACTGACCGAAAAAGAACACATAATCCTTAACACACTACAAAGACGTGGCGCCAGCTTTTTACAATCTCTAAATGATCTGCTTCCCGGTGAATCCGCCTATGATACTTTATTATCTCTGATGGGGAAAGGACTTGTCTATGCAGACAGCTATATTCCTGTGCGCCAGTGGCTTGACCGAGAAAAAATGAAGAAAATAACAACAAAGCAGCTAGTCAATATGCGTGTAAAAGCCTTGCGCGCGGGAAGATGGGATATTGTTAAACCTCTGAAACCGCAAACAACAGAAGCCAAATTAACCCAGTGCTTTGACCAATATCTAATTGTGTGCAAGGAAACTGCATCTTCCTGCAATCTCTCTTGGCAGGAAGCTCTGTCTGTCCTGCGCATATGGGAATATACTGGTCAGGCCAGAAGAGGCTATTTTGTGCAAGGGCTGTCCGGCGCACAATTTGTAAGAGAGAAAGATTTTCGAACCGTTCTTCGAACTTTAACAAATCCTGCAAAAACTCTTCTGTGGATCAACGCCACCGATCCCGCTCAGTGCTGGGGAAAGCTGTTGCCCCACAAAGAGGGACGGAGCTTTCTAAATGTTTCGGGAACTGCCGTCGCTTGTTATGGCGGCACACCAGTGGCAGTATTCGAACGTCAGGGAAAAAAGCTACGCGTATTTAAGGAAAACTATCTGGCGGAGAGCCTTACCCTATTTGTCGAAAACTATAAGAGAGGAAAAATCTTTCCATCTCTTCGGCGCATGGTGATAAAAGAATATCCAGAGTATGCGACAGAAGCATTGATCCATGCAGGATTTGTTCACGAAATACAAGATTATGTTCTATATCGGACATAATATTTATAAAGCTCTGTATCCATGGAGCTGTCGCATTAAGAGAAACATATACAAATTATTGTAAGATAGTGCTGCATTTTATATTATATCTTGTATGGGTAACGCTTATTGCGGCAGCTCCAATGCTTTGCTGAAATAATTTTCTTAAATGAATTAACCTATAAAGCATTTTATGAAATGTCTTTTCTATCACAGACTTTATCAAATACTCCATTGTTTATTCTTTTAAAACTTTTATAATTAAGGTGATTTACTATTTTCCAAAAGAAAAGGAGGCTTTTGCTATGCATCTCGACAAGGAAAAGAAAAGCGGCCAAAACGCTACATCTGGGAACCAGATCACCGAGGGAGTTATCTGGAAGCAGCTTCTGCTGTTTTTCTTTCCTATTTTGTTTGGAACCTTTTTTCAACAGCTCTATAACACCATCGACGCGATGATTGTAGGTCGTTATGTGGGAAAGGAAGCACTATCCGCAGTGGGCGGAATCACAGGAACCCTGATCAATCTGCTAGTAGGCTTTTTCGTCGGTCTGTCCTCTGGGGCGACCGTTATTATCTCTCAATATTATGGTGCCAGACGCCCGCGTCAGGTCAGCATCGCTGTACATACTGCCATCTCCTTCTGTCTGGCAGGCGGTTTTGTTCTTATGCTTTTGGGAATTGTACTGGCTCCTTTTGCATTGAGAGCCACCGGAACACCGGACGAGATCATTCCCTATGCAGTTTTATATATGAGAATTTATTTTTTCGGTATTATCGGAAATTTGATCTATAATATCGGATCGGGTATCCTGCGGGCAATCGGGGACTCCAAGCGTCCACTCTACTTTTTGATCGTGGGCTGTTTTGTAAATATTGCACTCGATCTTCTGTTTGTTGTAATTTTTCATATGGGTGTTGCCGGAGCTGCATGGGCAACTATTCTCTCACAGCTTATCAGCGCCATTATGGTACTTTATGTGCTGGTTCACACAAGGGAATCCTATCGCCTGATATTTCGCAACCTTCATATGAATTATTCTATGTTACGGCGAATTATACAGATTGGATTTCCTGCAGGGCTTCAATCTGTCATGTATTCTGTCTCAAATGTCGTAATACAGGCTGGTGTTAATGGCTTGGGAACAGATACCGTCGCAGCGTGGACAGCTTACGGAAAAATTGACGGTATCTTTTGGATGACTATCAACGCATTCGGCATCTCCATCACTACCTTTGTCGGACAGAACTTCGGCGCACAGAAGTGGGAGCGTGTCCGCAAGGGAATCCGCACCTGCCTTGCGATGGCATTTGCCGCCTCTGTGCTGTTAAGCTGCTTTATCTATACAGCGGGAGGTACCATTTTGCACCTCTTCACAACAGATGCTGCAGTTAGCCAGATAGGTCTTGATATTGTACATTTCTTAGTGCCTACCTTCTTCACTTATGTGTGCATTGAGATATTATCTGGCGCTCTTCGGGGAACTGGTGATTGCTGGATTCCCATGGTGATGACCTGTCTTGGCGTCTGTGTGCTGCGTGTGATCTGGATAGTGTTTGTCGCACCGATAAGACCGAATATCTTTACTGTATCCTTCTGTTATCCAATGACATGGGTCGTCACCTCTATCTTATTTGTGATATACTATAAACTATTTAGCCATCTAAGCAGTAGAAAAATAAAATCTTACACTAATATCAAACAAGAAGAGTAACTTCTCCTACTCGCCGCGCATCTCGTACATTGCCTATGTGGCATATTTTCATTGCACTAAACTGCACACGTCCACCACGCGGGACATGTGCAGTTTTTGTTGTTAATTTTCCTACACGCCTCTATACAACCTAGTAAGGGAAGGTTCATCCTTTCCTACTCCTGCGCGATCCTGCATCACTATAGCGGTCTACTTCCTCAGCACAGGTCTGTACATAAAAAATTCGAGTAGGGAAAAGCATCTCCCTACCCGTTTCACTTTTTTACAATTTTTTAGATAAGTATAAAACCAGATCATCATCGTTTCTACATACCCCATATGGCACACAGATCTGATCCTTATACCAGACGCCAGATCCATCTGGAATATAACCACGTTTCACATACATTCTTTGTGCACTTCCATATCCACTGTGAAGTCCAACACCGAGATAAACCATATCCGCAAACTCTGAGGCAAGCTTCTCCGCTGTGTCCATCAAGAAGGTTCCGACACCCATATTTCGATATTTTTCCAATACACCGAAATCAATTAATTCAGGATACCCTTTGCCCCCAAACGCTCCCCATGGACTATTGGGATAAACATTAATATATCCAATAGCCTTTCCAGAATATTCTGCGACCAAAGAAATTGCCTTTCCAGATCTTTGATCCTCCAGCCTCTTTCGATACTTCTCGGCAGACACCGACCACCCCTGCTCGATCTCCGCATCAGTAATTGCCTGTGCATCTCTATCTTCCATATTGCGGATAATCCATTCCTTTTGTGAAGCATATACCATCTGCACATACCTCCCATCTCCACTTCCTATTCACAGTGAATCTTACCTGCCATATAATGTCGTTAAATTCCTAATATTATCTGCAAGCTCCTCGCTGCATATATCCTTCTTCAGCCTCCATTTCCAGTTGTCGCCCAGTGTGGATGGTGTATTCATGCGCGCTTCCCCGCCCATCTCAAGATAATCCTGAATAGGAATAATCGCTGTGTCAGCCACACTCGCAAGAGCTGCACGGACAAAAGCTGTCGTCATATGCTCTTTATCCTTAATGGCCAGATAACGGTTTGCATACTCTCTTGATGCCCCATCCATCTGCTCATACCAACTCTTTGTCGTGTCATTATCATGCGTCCCTGTGTACACCACACAATTATGAGTATAAGTATGAGGAAGATAATTGCTCTCCTCTCTGGGATCAAAGGCAAATTGTAGAACCTTCATGCCCGGAAAACCAGTCTTCTTTACCAGCTCAAGCACAGAATCTGTCAAAAATCCCAGATCCTCCGCAATCACAGGTCTGTCACCAAGCACTCTCTTCATGGTATCGAAAATATCAAAGCCCGGTCCCTTTTCCCAATGTCCATATTCTGCTGTTTTATCTCCATATGGAATTGCATAATATTCATCAAAACCACGGAAATGATCAATTCGCACAATATCATACAGCTCAAAACAGTAGCGCAGACGTTTCATCCACCAGCCGTATCCCGTTTTTTTGTGATATTCCCAATTATAGAGCGGATTTCCCCACAACTGTCCCGTAGCAGAAAATCCATCCGGCGGACAACCTGCCACCGCTGTGGGCACTCCCGCCTCATCAAGACGAAACAGCTCCTTGCGCGCCCATGTATCTGCACTGTCCAAAGCTACATAGATAGGAATATCCCCGACGATCTGAATCCCTCTCTGATTTGCGTAGCTCTTTAACTCCATCCATTGTTTTTTAAACTCATACTGCTGGAACTGGTAAAATTCTATTTCCTCCTTAAGTTCCTTCCTATAGCGCTCCATCGCTTCCGGTGTGCGCAGTTTTATGTCCTCATCCCATTCCAGCCAGCTTTTTCCCTCAAATCGATCCTTTGCCGCCATATAGAGAGCATAATCCTCCAGCCACTCTGCATGATCTCTTAGAAACTCATTATATGCGGGACGTACTGTTGACCGAAAACGTTCAAATGCCTTCTTAAGTACTCCAAAGCGCGACAGATATATTTTTTCATAATCAATATACTCAGGATGACTGCCAAAATCACATTCTGCAGCCTCCTCCCTAAGTAACAGCCCTTCCTCCACCAATCTTTCCAGATCGATATAATACGGATTTCCCGCATAAGTCGAAAAGGACTGATACGGCGAATCTCCGTATCCAGTAGGTCCCAGCGGCAGAATCTGCCACAGCTTCTGCCCAGCCTTCTTCAAAAAATCCACAAACTGGTACGCCTCCTTGGAAAAGGCACCTATCCCATATGCGGAAGGGACGCTGGACACAGCCATCAAAATTCCACTTCTTCTCATATCTTGTACCCAAACCTCAAGCAATCTTGCCTGCAATTCTTCCTTTCTTCTATTTTCTTCCACCCTTGTTCTATTTCTAAGGTGCATAGCCGCCCAAGGCACTTTCGGTCTCACACCTTTTGGAAACTTATCTATAGTATACACACCTGATAATAATACTTCAAGTAAAAACTGCTCTGTTATAGATACTTTTACTCCATATTCACCTATAGAAACATAATACATTTCTTATCTGTCTGTTGTGGCACCTTAGCACCCTATGTATATGCTCCTATGCATAGCCCTATACAAGAATAGACATACTGCCCTCATCTTTCATCAAATTGCAGTATGTCTATCACAATAGATCTCTATTCTATTTTATTATAATATTACTTAATAATTATTTTCACTTATCTCAAAGTAACTCTGTGGATGATTACATACCGGACATGCTTGCGGGGCCTTGGTCCCCACTATAATATGACCACAGTTGCGGCACTCCCAGACCTTCACCTCACTCTTTTCAAAAACAGCCATCGCCTCCACATTTTTCAAAAGAGCACGATAACGCTCCTCATGATGCTTTTCAATCGCCCCGACCATGCGGAATTTTGCAGCCAGCTCCGGGAAGCCCTCTTCCTCAGCCGTCTTTGCAAAGCCCTCATACATATCTGTCCATTCAAAGTTTTCACCATCTGCCGCCGCACTTAGATTTTCTGCCGTGCTGCCAATGCCATTCAACTCTTTAAACCATAGCTTTGCATGTTCCTTCTCATTCTCTGCAGTTTTTAAGAACATCGCCGCAATCTGCTCAAAACCTTCTTTTTTTGCCGCAGAAGCGAAATAGGTATATTTATTCCTCGCCTGTGACTCGCCTGCAAATGCCACCTCAAGATTCTTCTCTGTCTGTGTACCTGAATATTTGTTTGATTTTTCCATTATCCACATTCCTCCTTTAATATTTTTATTTTAATAATAACCCTGAGCACTGACCATCTGTCAATTAGGCTAATATCACAGAATGATTTTTAGCCGCCTACCCAAACAGATAGATAGGCAAACGTTCATCCCACTGACAAGTGATTCATACTCTACAGTTACTCAAAAATACGAACATGTTCTTTTGTCAATGTCTCAATAATATGTATTAATTTCTGAAAATCCGAGAGCAATTCACCGGAACATGCTTCTGCCCTATCATATATCTGTTGCAGATCCTTGGTATCCTTTGATCGGATAACTGCCAACATTTCCGCTCCATACGAATGAAATTCCTTATGTTTCTTATCAAGACCTTCCCAAATATTTTTAATCTTAGAATTAACTGGAGTAAAATTATAATAAAAACGCCCCATTCCACATTTTGTACAATCTGTCTGAAGTACCTTCACTTTTCCAGTCTGTACCATCTCCTTTAAGGTATGCAGCCAATTTTTATGCGCATCTATCGCACTGTGCAAACAATCAAGAATTATCTGATTATCCAACATATAAAAGGCATCCTGTGTCATAGATCCTATTATTTTCACAGACTCCTGCAAATAATCCTCAACCCGTTTGGACGGCTCCACAAGCTCTGCAATGGATTGACTGGAAATAGCAAGATTATTTGTGTTCTCTTTCAAATTCTGACACCCTTCATTCACATGATGCATCTGGTTATCCAGCTCACTCATAGAACTGCTTATCTCTTGGCTGACAGCCGCCAGTGAAGATACAGCGTCTGCGACATGATCCATATCCGTCCGGTTGCTTCTAGTTATCCGCCATACATCCTGTATACTATCATTCATCTGCTCTAACTCAGATACTGTGGAATCTACACTCTCAGAGCTTTTTTCAGATGCATCCTGAATACTGGCAATAAAATCTCCCATCCTTCCTGTCAGGCTTTTCGTTCGGTCGGCAAGCCCTCGGATCTCATCTGCGACAATGGCAAATCCCTTGCCTGCCTCCCCAGCATGCGCTGCTTCTATGGAAGCATTGAGAGCTAATAGATTGGTCTGATTTGATATCGCATGAATTGCCTCTATCGCCTCATGCATATGGTGAATTACTTCAAATAAACTGTATATATCTGTTTTCATCGTTCTTGCGGCAGAAATAGCAGAGGCGGACCGCTCTGTGATCGAAGTGAGATCCCTCTCACAATTATGAATATCCTTCATAATCTTGCTAGAATCATCAGAGAGCTCAATAATTGTCGTCGTCAGATTTTCATGTGCCTTAGATACCTCAGAAGCGATATTCGCTGTAGATTCTGTCGAATTGCTAATCTCCTTCACCGCACTGGCTATAGAATCGTTGATTTCCTCCACAGTTTTAGCATTTGCCTCCAATGTCAAATCCATGGCACTCATATGTATCACAGCATCCATTAGCTTGACAACAGCTTGCTCAAATTTTTTTCTGCCTTTCAATAAGCGCTGATGAATCACATTTAATTTTTGATTTTCTGGCTTATACTCCATATCAATCAACTTCTCGATCGATTCAATAGCAGAATTGGATGCCTTTTTTCTTAATACCATAATGATTTGCCCTTTCTGTCCTACCTATCCATTTCTTTTTCTAGACATTCATTACATATGTAATTAATCTTCAAATCGTAGGATACTATTGCAATGTCAACTTGTCTTTGCAGAACTTCCGTCAAATCCTCTAACAAAATATCCGCCAGCTTTCCACATCTTCTACATACGAGATGCTCATGACGCTTTACATTGTCATATCGATCAGGATACCCCTCAACAGAAATCTTTCTAATTAAGCCTTGCTGATACAAACAAGCCAAATTGTTGTAGACAGTGGCTAATGCTACTGTTTTACTTTTTTCTCTTAAGCAAAAAAATATCTGCTCTGCTGTTAAATGTTGATTCGAGTGATTGATAATCTCTAAAATATATTCTGCATTTTTTGTCATAATATTCCTTTCAAAAATTAGAATTGGAATTATTCTAATTTTATTTTAATCTATTTATTTCTTTTGTCAATAGCCAAATACAAATTTTCCCTTTCTTTGTTACTTGTTTCTGTTTCTTCCTTCCCCGAAAAGATTACTTTAAAACCTATTTATATAGTAGCAGCCATCTCATTCTCTGAACCATACGAAATAATTTATGAAATTGCAAATCCTATATACATATTAATGTATAAAAGCATAACATCTTGTAAATTATATTTTTTATCTGCTGTTAAAAATTTGTTGTATCATTCTCTGGATAGATCCGCCCAGTGAACTGCCTGTGGTCCTTCGTCACCCCGCTCTCGCTTAGTGAAAAACGCAGCGGACGCTAAGCTCGAAACTAC
>CAJUOO010000023.1:0-17382 GCA_910588535.1 uncultured Lachnospiraceae bacterium
ACAAAAACTGTCTATCAATCCTTGTACAAACAGAGCTACAGCGTGTTTTGTCTAACTGATAAAAACAGCCCGGTGAACTGCCTGTGGTTCTCAAGGAACCTATTGAAAAACGCCGGCGCTTAGCGAGGTAGTTTCGAGCTTAGCGTCCGCTACGTTTTTCACTAAGCGAGAGCGGGGTGACGGAGGACCACAGGCAGTTCGCCGGGCGGACCTTTCCAGAAAATGATACAACAGATAAAGTATAAAATTTACAAGATGTTATAATATCTTGTATAGGTTTTTCTTAATGCAACAGCCCCAAGTGGATTGTCTTAGTTTTTGTAGGATAAATTTATTTATTTGTAAATTTCTTAGACTGTTCGTTAATGTAATCCATATCTTCAAAATAATTTATTCTCATCGCTCTCTTGACTTCAGAAAGAGTTTGGGCGGCGACAGCTTCCGCTTTTTCGCTGCCCTTTCTCAGTATTTCATAGACAGCAGGAATATCCTTTTCATATTCCTTTCTGCGCGCGCGGATTGGCGCAAGTTCCTCCTGAAGTACATTATTTAAAAATCTTTTTATCTTAACATCTCCCAGCCCGCCTCTGCTATAATGCTCCTTGACCTCTGACAAATTCTGATAATCAGGAAAATATTCAGCAAAATGTTCTGGTTTTGCAAAGGCATCCAGATAGATAAACACAGGATTTCCCTCCACCTGTCCGGGATCATCCACGCGGATATGGTTTGGATCGGTAAACATATTCATTATTTTCTTTTTTACATCATCCTCGGTATCAGATAGATAGATACAATTATTTAGGGATTTGCTCATTTTTGCCTTTCCATCTGTACCGGGGAGGCGTAGGCAGGCTTTGTTTTCAGATAGAAGGACATCAGGTTCTACTAAGACCTCATCATAGATCATATTAAATCGGCGGACGATCTCTTTCGTCTGTTCCAGCATAGGGAGCTGATCCTCTCCTACGGGCACAGTTGTTGCCTTGAAAGCAGTGATGTCAGCAGCTTGGCTGATAGGATATGTGAAGAAGCCGACGGGGATGCTCGCCTCAAAATTGCGCATCTGGATCTCAGACTTTACCGTTGGATTTCTCTGCAAGCGGGAAACCGTCACTAGATTCATATAATAAAAAGACAATTCACACAGCTCTGGTATCTGAGATTGAATAAATAACGTAGAGATCTTTGGATCAAGGCCACAGGATAGATAATCCAGAGCTACCTCAACGATATTCTGGCGTACCTTTTCTGGGGTGTCCGCATTATCTGTGAGTGCTTGTGCGTCCGCAATCATAATGAAAGTTTCGTCATACTCACCAGAATTTTGTAATTCGACTCTTCTTTTTATGGAGCCAACATAATGACCGATATGAAGCTTTCCGGTGGGCCTATCTCCTGTCAATATAATTTTACTCATAGTAATCCTCATTTCTGCGCTGCTTATCTTATAACCGAAACCTGTGGGTGCAGCGCATACACAGGCTTGATAGTAAAAGGATAGTCCTTTTTCTGATTACAATTATAATATTCTGATACTATCACCCGCAAAATGAAAAGTCAAGTCTTGTATATATTTATCAAAGAATCTTTTTATCACCCTTTTGCATGAGTTTACGTGGACGAATTTTCCTGTTATAATATGTAATGTAACTGTGACGGAATATACAAAACATTAGATGAAGAAATAGGGGTGATTTGAATGCAGCAGATAACAGAACAACAGATTCTTTCTCTGGCGCCCAATCCGGCAGCGGCAGCGAATGGGAGAAAGATTTCTCAGAAGGGGGGCTTTGTCCGTCTGGAGCGCTCAGCAGATGATACCTTTTATCTGGGAGAATGTACCGGCAGCGGAAAGAATAACTATATCACTACGGCTGATTATATTGTACAAGATGCACCAGTATTCCGATGTTCGTGTCCGAGCCGTCAGTTTCCATGTAAGCACAGCCTTGCACTGATGTATGAGCTTTTGGCGCAGAAGAATTTTGCCATCTGTGAGATCCCAGAAGATATTCTGAAAAAGAGAGAGAAAAAACAGGCAAAAGCAACTAAGGAGCAGAGTACTGAGAATCTTTCCCCGGAGGAGGCTAAGAAGGCGGAGAAGAAAAAAGAGGCATCCAAGAGGGCAAGCAAGACGGCAAGAACCAAAAAGTTGAAAAAGCAGCTTGAGGGGTTGGAGATGACGGAGAAGCTGGTGAAGGAGCTTATGAGGGCTGGACTGGGAACGATGGGAGGAACAGCACTTGATACCTACAGGCAGCTAGCAAAGCAGCTTGGCGATTATTATCTGCCGGGACCACAGAGGCTTTTAAATAGTTTGATTCTGGAAATTGCGGCATTTCAGAAGGATGGGCTGGAGGATCATTATGAGCAGTCGATCGATATTTTGGAAAAGTTATGGACATTAGTAAAGAAATCCCGTCAGTATCTGACAGAGAAGTTGGAGAAGGATGCGACAGAGCTTGATGATAATCTTTTATATGAAGAGCTGGGGGGTATTTATAAGCTTTCTGAGCTGGAGGAGATAGGGCGATGTAAGAAGGATGCCAGCTTTGTGCAGCTTGCTTTCTGGGTGGAATATTCGGAGGCGAGAAAGGAATATATCGACACTGCCTGTTGGGCGGATTTAAAAACCGGCGAGGTATTTATGACTTATAATTACAGGCCGGTGAAGGCATTGAAATATGTGAAGCAGGAGGACACTATCTTTGGCGTGGCGGATGTAGCGATGGCAGCCTGCTATCCGGGTGAGGGAAATGTGAGGATTCGCTGGGAGTCCGCGCAGATGCGTCCAGTTCTTGAGGAGGATCTTGTACAGCTTCTCTCCCATGCATGTTCTGCTTTGGCGTCGGAGGCAAAGGCAGCGAAAAATATACTTAAAAATGCGATGACTGATACGAACTTGTACCGCCTTATTGCCTATGAGGAGATTGGAAATACAGAAAATGGTCCAGCACTGCGGACAGAGAATGGAGATACCATTCTTCTTGGAAATGCACCGGGAATGGAAATTACCACGGGACGTCTTACTGTGCTTCCGAATGAAGAATTGTATAGAGGGCAGGTGCTGCTAGGAGCATTTTATTATGATAAAGGGGAGAGACGGCTGAAGCTTCAGCCATTGAGCATTATCACAAAGACAGATATTGTGAGGCTGCTGTATTAGCACAGCGCAGAAAGGAGGGAGATTATGGATATTACACCGATATATGAATTGCGTACAAGGTTAAAGACAGCGATTATTGCTGGGACGAATCTGCTGTCGGAGGATTTTAGGCTGAAGCGTGCAGTGGAGGCAATACAGCCGTTGCTGGCAGCTTCTCCAGTTTTTGCGAAAATAGGGCAGCTAATGCAGGTACTTCTGACTCCGGGACAGGAGGGGAAAGAGGGACTTTTGTTGGATGCCATTTCTTTGGTGGATGCGGTGATCTGTACGCAGGGAGTTGTGACAGTATCAAAGGAGATAGAGCCAATCAAAGTGGGTAATTATGGGGTGGCTGTCACAAATGCGCCTTATTCTGTGGTGAGATCTTTGATTGATGCCTTGACAAGTGCAGGAAATGGGCGTTATTCCTACGTGATTGAGACACATAAAAATCATCCTGAGCTGTTTGATGATTATCGAATAAAGATGACGATGGTGGAGGCACTGGATGCAAATTATGCCGAACTTGCGAATCAGGTGGCAGAATGGATGGAGGAAGATGGAGAGAATGTGGTTCCTCTTTTAAAAGGTGGCTTTGATCCCAAGGGAAAGAAAGCGATGGTGCGAAGGGTTCAGGTCATAGATAAAGTGTCCGGCGCAAAGGAAAATGATTTTTATTTGGAGAAGCTTGCTGACGCGGAGAAGGAAGTTCGTCAGGCATTGATATATGCGTTGCGTCACAGCATGGATAATATTGACCAGCTGTTAGAGATGGCAAAGACAGAAAAGGGTGGTAATAAGAAGGCGGTGTATTATGCCTTGGCAGAGATGGAGGATAAGAGAGTAAGTGAATTTTTCTGGAAGATGATGAACAAAAAACCAGAGGATGTGGTTACGTACATAGAGTTGTCCGAGACGGATTGGGCTTCTGAGATCACTGCTAAGGGAATGATGGATCTATTACTTCAAATATCTGAGTCTGAGAGCAAGGTACTTGCAAAAGCGCAGGCGGAGATGATAAAGCTTTATTGGAAGGCAATTCCTCATAAGCATGGAGAGTCTGTTATGGAGTGTTATCGGCTGGCGGCATCCGTTGGGAGTCACCTGAGCAAGCCTTTGGAGGGCGAGACGGAAGTGTGGAAGCTGCGGTTGGGGGACAGTCGTGGAAATAAGCTTACATTCCGGCGTGTTATGGCCCGCGTGCTTGACAGGGCAGTCTATCTTCATCCAACGAAGGAATTATGTGATCTGGCGAGAGAGCTTTATGAAAATGTCAGAAATACAAAAGAAGAGGGAGATTATTTCCTGCCAGCTCTGACAGCGAGGCTGTTCACAGAGGAAGATTGTAGTGGATGGCTGAGGGAGCAGATGGAAAGAGGAACTGTTGTGAGCGATAAGAGAAGATCGATGGTGATAAGTCTGGAAGAGGGACTTAGCAATATGTGCTGGGACAATAAGGAAAAATCGAATATGCTGTATAGATGGATGGAAAATCCGATAGATGGAAGAAATCATTCTATAGCCCGCAAGGTAAAACAGAAAATAAGTGGAGAATTTGCAAAGATTATGATGGAGCTTGAAAGCTCTAAGATTGATGATATATTAAGTAATTGTATTGCGCCGGAGGATACAGAGTATCGTGATACTTTGATGGAATATTATTACAACAGAGCACTGTCTGTGTCGGACAATAGGCATTATTGTTATATGTTAAAGAACCTTGGGGGCACAAAGTGCGAGGGGTTGGCTGTACATTATTTTAGGAGCAGAAATGTGATCGATCGCTGGGAAATTGCTTGGTATGTCGATCAGATGCCCGGAACTGCAAAGGCTAAGGCTGTTGAGATAGGAACGGTTATAGAGCTGATACAGAACGGGAAGCTTAAGGGTAGAAATATAACCAAAGAATGGATAGCTCAGTATCTGGAGTCAATGAAATATCAATAAAGAAAGGGATGGATAAGAGATATGGAACAGCAAGTATTAAGGCTGCCTGCGGAGCAGCTTTTTCAAAAGGAGATCGATGCACTGATAGCGGCGGAGAAGGACCCTGTGCCCACAGGCTGGCGGATGTCCCCGCGCTCTGTGCGCACTTACATATGTGGTGGTAAAGTTAAGGGAACTGTGATCACGCCAAAGTATATCGGTCATGAGAGGTTGGTGGAGATCGCAATCGCCACATTAGTGACGGACCGTGCACTTCTCTTGATCGGTGAGCCGGGCACGGCAAAAAGCTGGCTGTCTGAGCACTTAACTGCAGCTATAAATGGGGATTCTACTAAGGTCATTCAGGGTACTGCGGGAACCACAGAGGAGCAGATCCGCTATTCTTGGAATTATGCGATGCTGATTGCCAATGGACCCTCACCGGAGGCTATGTTAAAAAGCCCAGTCTTTCATGCGATGGAGACAGGTTCCATCGCCCGCATGGAGGAGATTTCCCGCTGTGCGTCAGAGGTTCAGGATGCATTGATCTCTATATTGTCCGAGAAGAGAATATCTGTTCCAGAGCTTAGTATAGAGGTTGCTGCCAAAAAGGGATTTTCTGTGATTGCGACGGCGAACACCCGCGACAAGGGCGTGAATGACATGTCAGCCGCATTAAAGAGACGTTTTAATATAGTGGTTCTGCCTGCACCTGCGAATCTGGATGCGGAGATGGAGATCGTGCGCACCAGAGTGGCACAGCTTTCTTCTGGTCTTGATCTAAATGCTGCACTCCCTGAGGATGATACTGTGGAGAAGGTTTGTACTATATTCCGCGAATTAAGAAAAGGAGAGACGCTAGATCGCAGTCAGAAGGTAAAAACACCTTCCGGTGTGTTATCCACGGCGGAGGCCATCTCTCTTTTATGTAACAGTATGGCATTGGCAGGAAGTTTTGGAAGTGGCGTTATCAGCGAGGCAGATCTGGCAGCAGGACTTCAGGGTGCTGTGGTAAAGGATGAGGACAAGGATAATGTCGCGTGGAAGGAATATCTGGAAAATGTTATGAAGAAGAGGGGAGCACGCTGGACGGGGTTATATAAAGCCTGTAAGGAGCTGAATAAGGTATGAAACATCCACATATATTTGGAATCCGGCACCTATCTCCTGCGGGGGCGTGGCATCTTATACAATATCTGGATGAGAAGAAGCCGCAGTTGGTGCTGGTGGAGGGCCCAAGTGATCTGAATGATCAGATGGAGCATATCACGCGCCCGGAGACTAAGCCGCCGATCGCGATCCTTGCCTATACAAAGGAGGCTCCGGTCAAGACAATCCTATATCCCTTTGCGGAGTATTCACCAGAATATCAGGCAATTGTATGGTGCAGTGAGAATCATGTGGAATGTCGCTTTATCGATCTGCCCTCTGATGTATTTCTGGCATTGTCTGACAGAGAGAAAAATGATGCAGAGGGTGAGGAGGGAAGGATGAATGTATACCAGCTCCTTGACAATTATGCAGGTGAGGATGGGCATGAAACTTTCTGGGAGCGCGTGATGGAACACACCCATGACACGGAGGGGTATCATAAAGGAGCGAATACCTTTGGTGCAAGTCTGAGGGAACTCACGGCAGGTAAGGAGAATGATTGGGCAGAGATTATTGTAAGAGAGGCGTATATGCGCCGCAGAATAGAGGATGCAGTAAAAGAAGGATTTGATCCAGAACAGATTGTGGTGGTGACAGGAGCGTACCATGTGGAAGGACTGTTGAGTGAGAGTGAGCCTGCTATGACAGATAAGGAGTTAAAAGCACTGCCAAAAGTGGGTGCAAGTCACACCTTGATGCCGTACTCATATTATCGACTTTCCACAAGGGCCGGTTATGGAGCAGGAAATAAAGCACCAGCTTATTATTCCCTCCTCTGGCAAGGCATGAAGAAAAAGGAGCCAGCATACACAGGTTATAGTTATTTGTCACAAATTGCTGGATATCAGAGAGCACATGGAACACCTGTCTCTTCTGCAGAGGTTATCGAGGCAGCACGACTGGCAGAATCACTGGCGCAGCTAAGAGGAGGAAGTGTTCCGGCACTGCGCGATCTGAGGGATGCGGCTATCACTTGTCTTGGCGGTGGAAGCTTTTCGGTGATCAGTCTTGCGACGGCGGACACGGAGATTGGAACAAGAATCGGGGAGTTGCCGGAAGGTGTCAGTCGTACCAGCATCCAAGAGGACTTTTATAGGCAGCTAAAGACGTGGAATCTGGAACGATATCGCAGCCTGACAGCACAGGATCTGATGCTGGATCTAAGAGAAAATCGTAAGGCTGCAACAGAAAAATCAGCGTTTTTGGATCTGTATCGATCCTTTTTCTTGCACCAGCTCAGAGTCCTTCATATCAACTTTGCGAGCAAGGAACAAGTCAGCCAAGACAATGCCACATGGTCAGAGCACTGGATTATTAGTTGGACTCCAGAAGCGGAGATCGAGTTGGTGGAGGCTGCATTAAAGGGGGATACGGTTGCTCAGGCAGCGTCCTTTCACATGAAGGAACAGGTGGAGGAGGCAGCGAATATCAGTGCAGTTGCGCAGGTGATTGAGGATGCATTTTCTTGTGGCATGTCAGGTGCTGTCAGTTATGCTGCACAGGTTTTGCAAGCTATGGCGGTGGATGCAGCGTCGCTTGAAGAGCTTGCCGCCACAGCGAACCGACTGTCTGTCGTGGTTCAGTATGGTAATATTCGACGTCTTGATTCAGCACCGTTGCAGCCAATCTTAAGTCAGATTTTTTACCGTGCCTGCCTGATTTTGCCAAGTGCCTGTGTCTGTGATGACAATGCAAGTAAGGGCATTGTGGTGGCGATGGAGCAGCTTAACAGTGCACAGCTTGCACATGATTTTCTTGATGGAGAGGCGTGGATATCTTCTTTGTGGGAGACTGCGGACAGGGATGATCTGAATACAAAGCTTTCTGGATTTGCTGCTGCTATCTTATTAGAGAGGAGCCAGATGGCAGCCGATCGTCTGTATCTGGAAGTACAGCGAAGATTGTCGCTCGGAATACCAGCAGAGCTTGGTGCGGGCTGGTTTGAGGGGCTTGCGATGAAGAATCGATATGCACTGATAGCGAGGTTGTCTTTGTGGGAAAGTCTAGATCAATATCTGGAAGCCTTGGATGATGAGGAGTTTAAGCGGGCTCTGGTCTTTCTAAGGCGTGCCTTTGCAGATTTTACCTCGGCACAGAAAGATGAGATTGCAGAAAATCTGGGCGAGATCTGGGGACTGAATGGACAGCAGGTGAGTGAAGTAGTCAATGCAGGACTTGGAGAGGAAGAGCAGAAGCTGGTGGAAGGTCTGGATGACTTTGACTTTGATTTTTAGCTGAATGGTGCGATGGAGGTTGTGTATGAATACGGATGAGCATATTCGTAAATGGAGGCTGATTCTGGGACAGGAGAGTCAGGAGAGATTTGGGCAGATGAGTGACGAGGCAGGGCTGTCACAAGAACAGGATCTGATGGATCAGGCTTTGGCGGCAATCTACAACCGAACAGAGTCAGGCGGTTTTGGCACAGGAGGAAGAGGGGCGGGAAATGGCCCCTCCAACCCACAGATCACCCGCTGGCTGGGAGATGTCAGAAGCTTATTTGATAAGGATCTTGTCACAGTGATTCAGGGAGATGCCATGAATCGCTGTGGTTTAAAACAACTGATCTTTGAGCCAGAGCTTTTGGAGAATCTGGAGCCAGATGTTAATCTGGCAGCAACTATATTGCTTTTAAAGGATCAGATACCAAATCGATCGAAGGAGAGTGTACGTGCATTTATACAGAAGATTGTGGAGGAGATCAACAAGCTTTTGGAGCAGGACATCAAGCGTGTGGTTACGGCGTCAATAAACAAGAGAAGACATTCTCCTATCCCTTCTGCTGCCGCGCTGGATTTTAAGACTACAATATCCAGAAATTTAAAGCATTATAATACGGAGCTGAAAACTATTGTGCCAGAGCATTTTTATTTCTTTGATCGCACAAGCACCACAGCGGCAAATAAATGGACGGTAATTCTCGATATTGATCAGAGTGGATCGATGGGAGAATCGGTGATCTATTCTTCCATTATCAGTTGTATACTGGCGAGCATGACAAGTTTGAAGACAAGGATTGTGGCATTTGATACCAAGGTGATAGATTTGACAGAGAAAAGTGACGATCCGGTGGATCTCCTGTTTGGTTTTCAACTGGGAGGTGGAACGAACATTGAATTATCTGTGACCTACTGCCAGCAGTTTATAGAAAATCCTGCTAAAACATTGTTTTTCTTGATATCCGATCTGGAAGAGGGTGGAAACCGAGCAGGTCTGTTGCGAAAGCTGGAGGATATGAAGAGTTCTGGGGTTACAGTGATCTGTCTACTCGCGTTGGCAGATGGAGGAAGACCTTATTACGATGCACAGATGGCACAGAAAATAGCGGGCATGGGAATTCCGTGCTTTGCATGCAATCCGCAAATGCTGCCAGTACTGCTTGAGCGGGCATTGCGCGGACAGGATCTGCAGCAGTTCCAGAAGGAATTTGACAAGAGAAAGAAATAGAGAGATGGAGAATAAGAGAATGACAAAGAAAGAGCGAGTGCTTCAAGCATTTAGAAATAAAGAGACAGATAAGATTCCTATGGGTTTTTGGTATCATTTTTCACCGGATGAGGATAAGGGAGCAGAGACGGTGAGAGAGCATATCGATTTTTATCGTGAAGTAGAGTTAGATTTTATTAAAGTGATGTGTGATGGGTATTTTAACTATCCAAATCCAGATCTGACAGAGGAAAATCTCGCAAATATAAAGCCTCTGGGAGAAAATCACCCCTATATCCAAAAGCAGGTAGAGCGTGCCAAAGGTGTGGTTGAGGGAGTAGAGGGAGAATGTTGTGTTTTCTATAATGTATTTTGCCCGATGTCCTTGATGCGCTTTGGCTCAAGCGAGAAGTTTTTGATGGAGCAGTTAAAGAAGAATACAGAGATAGTTAAGCAAGCTTTTTTGGTTATTGCGGAAGATATTAAAACACTTGTCAGGCTGTTGATCAAAGAGGCCGGCTGTGATGGAATCTATTATTGTGTACAAAATGCAGAAGAATTTCGTTTTACAGCGGAGGAGTATAGACAGATTGTTGCTCCGGCGGAGCTTGAAGTGCTTCAATATGCCAATTCACTTAGTGAGAACAATATTCTGCACTGTTGTGGCTGGGCAGGTGATAAGAACCGCATTGAGGTGTGGAAGGATTATCCTGCCGCAGCAATTAACTGGGCTGTTTATGTGGAGGACATGTCTCTGGTAGAAGGCAAGAAATTCTTTGGCGGCAAATGTGTGCTGGGAGGATTTGACAATCGCAAGAAGGGCATCCTTTATTCTGGAACTAGAGAAGAGGTAGAGGCGGAGACAGAAAGGATTATAAGCGAGGCTGGAACCATCGGTGTAATGGTGGGAGCTGACTGTACGCTGCCATCGGATATTGATCATAACCGTCTGCTCTGGGTGCGCAGAAAGCTTGACACACTGGGAGCAAAATAAAAGGATGTGCCAAAATGCGTGGAAATGAGGAGAATATGGAACAGCCAATGATATCACAGATGCCGCAGCGGCAGGAGGTAGAGCGCTGGATTAAGGAAAAGCTTCCTGATATAGAGAAAGATCTTGTAAGGATCTGTAAAATTAGAAGTGTGGCGGAGGTGACAGGCGCAAAGGAGCTTCCTTATGGCACAGGCTGCAGACAGGTTTTGCAGGAGATGCTTTTCATGGGAGAGGAAAATGGCTTTGAAGTCAGAAATTATGATAACTATGTAGGCTGTATTTCTTATGGAAGCACTACAGATGAGTATCAAGCAGATGCGGTGGGGATCTGGGCGCATCTTGATGTAGTGGATGAGGGAGACACGGCAGAATGGCAATATGAACCTTATAAGCCGCAGGTAAAACAGGGCTATTTTATAGCAAGAGGCTGTCAGGATAACAAAAGCTCAGCGATTATGGCACTTTATGTCATGAAATATTTAAAAGAGTGTCAGATAGAGCTGAAGCATGGACTTCAACTTTATGTCGGAACCTGCGAGGAACAGGGAATGTATGATCTGGATTATTATACCAGTCATTATCCAAGCCCAGCGTTGTCCCTTGTTCCAGACAGCGGGTTTCCGGTGTGTTTTGGAGAGAGAGGAATCTTTAATGGTGAGCTGATATCCAATAGAGCCATAAGCGATGATATTTTGGAATTAAGCTGCAATGGAAGCAGAGCATTGATTCCAGATACTGCCACCATTATTCTTCGGTGGACGGAGGAAAGACAAAAGCTTCTGGATGGCCTATCAGAGGAATATGAAGTGAATAGAATAGAGGATACAATAAGAATCACAGCAAAAGGAGTTGCCAGCCATACGGCAAATCCCAGAGCTGGGAAAAATGCACTTTTGTTGTTGACGAAGGTTCTGTGTCAGACGAAGGTATTAAAGGAGAGTGACAGAGATCTGTTCGAGCTGCTTCATGTTATTAACAGTGATTATAGTGGAAAGGCTCTGGACATTGACTGTGAGGATGAGATGTCTGGTCCGGCGACGGTAACTGCCGCCAATGCTTATATAAAAGACGGGCGTCTGGCAATACAGTTTTTTTCAAGACTGCCTGTCAGCAGCAATGAGATCCCATTTCGAGAAAAAGCGGCGGCAGCGGCAGAAAGATGGGGATTTCAGCTAGAAGTGATAAAGCTCTCTAAATCAAATTATTTTGATCCAAAGCATCCTGCAGTCTCTGTACTTACAGATACTTATAATAAAGTTATGGGACTTGAGACAAAGCCCTTTGTGATGAGCGGGGGAACATATGCGTCAAAGCTGCCAAGGGCATTTGCTTTCGGAACAGGAGGATTGCCAATCCAAAGGCGGCCAGAAGGGTTGTTCTTGCCGGGACATGGAGACTATCACCAGCCGGATGAGGCAATTGCGATGGAACGGATAGAAAAAGCAATTTTGGTCTATATTTATAGTATATTGGAATTAGATAAGCTGGAAAAAATAGTATAACTTTTTGTAGGATGAGTGGTTTTTATCATTTTCGGAAAAGGGCCGTATAGCCCGTCTGCTGTTTTCCTCCGTCACCCCGCTCTCGCTTAGTGAAAAACGTAACGGATACTAAGCTCGTAAAAAACCTCGCTAAGTACCGACGTTTTTCATTAAGCGCAAGCGGGGCGACGGAGGACCGCAGGCAGTTCGCCGGGCGGATCTTCCCAGAAAATGATACAACGACTAAAGCATTCTATTTACAAGAAGTTATAAAATCCTATACAGAGTACAATGTACATTGATATGTATTAAAATGAGGATAGATATGGAAGAAAAGGAACATTTATTTTCCAGAACGGAACTACTGCTGGGTGAGAGAGCGATGGAGAAGCTTTCTAGAGCAAGAGTAGCCGTCTTTGGAATAGGCGGTGTCGGTGGTCATGTGGTGGAGGCATTGGCAAGAAGTGGTGTTGGTGCGCTGGACCTGATCGATAAGGATACTGTAAGTATATCGAATGTAAACCGGCAGATTATAGCTTTACAGAGCACAATTGGCAGATATAAGGCAGATGTGATGAAAGAGCGTGTCATGGATATTAATCCTGATTGTAGAGTAGAAGCGCATAGGTGCTTCTATTTACCAGAGACCAGTGCAGAGTTTAATTTTTCTGACTATACTTATGTGGTAGATGCCGTGGATACAGTGACGGCAAAATTGGAGCTTATTGTCCGTGCGGAGGAGGCAGGTGTGCCGATTATCAGCAGTATGGGTGCGGGAAATAAATTAAATCCGGCAGCCTTTGAGGTGGCGGATATCTATCGGACAACCGTCTGCCCTCTTGCAAGAGTGATGCGGCGTGAGTTGAAAAAACGAGGAATTTTGCATCTTAAGGTGATTTATTCTAAAGAAGAACCTATTAAGACAGGGGCAGAGGTGCCCGGTTCCACAGCATTTGTTCCATCGGCTGCAGGACTTTTGATTGCATCAGAGGTGGTAAAAGACATTTGCCATAAGTGAAAAACACAATAGGTGGCTTGTGAGAGATTTTACGGAGTGCACCATATAGTTGATATGTTTTTATGTGGTATGCTCCGATAAAAACCTCTTGAAAAAACAGGATTATGATTCTCCGTTATGCGAATATAGGTGCTTTTCCTGCAATGATAACCTCTACATCTTTTAGATCTTTATTAGTAAGTGCTGCTATCTGTTCTTCTGTCAAGCCATTTTTATACATAGTAAGAATTATTGTTGTTTCTCTCTTTGCTTCACCTCTTACCTCACCAATTGCAATTCCATCTTCTTTTATTCTTTGACTTAAGTTGCACATCACACGCACATCCTTTTTGTATTTCTTACCTCGGTATCCATAGATGCTTCTTTGTTTTGTCAAATCTATTTGCCTATATTATATCCTAACTATTATTTTAAGACAACCTGAACTTATATGATATATATTGTGATATGTTGAAGTTAAGACAGCTTATTTGAAGAAGATATAATTAGATCAATCCAGAAGGGACCATTGTTATTGTTATACCTTCTCTTTGAGTTGGCTTAATAAATAGTACGAAGTTTACTCTATTATCATTAATAAAAAATTTTGCTTGCAATATACCCCTGTGGGGTATATAATGCAAAGAGAGAGGGGGAATATCTATGAAGGAAACGACAGAAAATTGTTGTCATAAGATCAAGGAGCGCACTGACAAAGAGTATAAAGATCTGCTCAACCGCTTGAATCGAATTGAAGGACAGATACGAGGCATTAAGGGTATGGTGGAGCGGGATGCATATTGTACTGATATTTTAATTCAGGTTGCAGCAGTGAATGCAGCGCTGAATAGTTTTAATAAGGTTCTGTTGTCGAATCATATTAAAACATGTGTGATTCAGGATATTCGGGACGGCAGGGAGGATACGGTAGAAGAATTGCTAGTAACGCTTCAGAAGCTGATGAAATAATAGAGAGCAGAAATGGAGGTCAGAAATGGAACAATATACCGTGACAGGGATGAGCTGTGCTGCGTGTAGTGCACGTGTCGAAAAGGCAGTATCTAAGGTGGAGGGTGTCTCCGCCTGCTCGGTCAGTCTGTTGACAAATTCCATGGGAGTGGAGGGTACGGCATCTGCACAAGATATTATAAAGGCAGTAGAAGATGCAGGATATGGCGCAACAAAAAAGGGCGCAGGAAAGGAAGCAGCATTATCGGCATCGGAGAATGAGGAACTTTTGAAGGATAGAGACACACCACTATTAAAACAGAGGCTTTATGCATCGCTTGGTTTTTTGATAGTATTGATGTATGTCTCGATGGGACATATGATGTGGGGCTGGTGGTTGCCTGAATTTCTCGCAAAAAATCACATTGCGGTCGGGCTTGTGCAGCTTCTTCTCACTGGTATTATTATGATAATTAATCAGAGATTTTTTATCAGTGGATTTAAAAGTCTTTTTCATAAGGCGCCCAATATGGATACGTTGGTTGCACTCGGATCGGCGGCTGCATTTGTCTACAGTACGTATGCTTTATTTTTAATGACAGATGCGCAGGTTAAGAATGATATGACGGGTGTGATGGCATACATGCACGAATTTTATTTTGAATCGGCAGCCATGATAGTAACATTGATCACTGTGGGAAAGATGCTGGAGGCGCGTTCAAAGGGAAAAACGACAGATGCATTGAAGAGCCTGATGAAGCTTGCACCAAAAACGGCTGTTGTAATTAAGAATGATATTGAGGTTGAGGTACCTATTGAACAGGTGAGAGCTGGAGACATATTTGTTGTCCGTCCGGGAGAGAATATTCCAGTAGATGGCATTGTCCGATCAGGAAGCAGCGCGGTAAATGAATCTGCACTGACAGGAGAGAGTATCCCCGTTGATAAGGCAGAGGGTGATACTGTGTCAGCGGCAACATTAAATCAATCTGGTTTTATCCGCTGTGAAGCCACAAGAGTGGGAGAGGATACGACACTTTCACAGATTATTCAGATGGTAAGTGATGCTGCGGCAACCAAGGCGCCCATTGCCAAGGTGGCAGATAAAGTGTCTGGTGTTTTTGTCCCAGTGGTGATCGCAGTAGCGGTGGTGACGATCTTTGTCTGGCTTTTAGCGGGGGAGAGCATAGGCTTTGCTCTGGCAAGGGGAATCTCCGTATTGGTTATTAGCTGCCCATGTGCACTGGGGCTTGCCACACCTGTTGCCATTATGGTGGGCAATGGAGTGGGTGCAAAAAATGGCATTATGTTTAAGACCGCAGTATCCTTAGAGGAAACGGGAAAGATGCAGATAGTGGCACTTGATAAAACTGGAACACTTACGCGCGGTGAGCCTGAGGTGACAGATATAATACCTGCTTTGGATGTCTCAGAGAGTACACTTTTAGAATTTGCCTTTTCGCTTGAAAGTAAAAGTGAGCATCCTCTGGCAGGTGCTGTGATCCGATATGCAAAGGAGAGAAAGATACCATCTTTTGATGTTACAGAATTTCAGGCACTTCCGGGAAATGGATTGTCTGCTGTTCGAGAGGGGGCGGTTCTAATTGGAGGAAGCCTGAAATATGTGGGAGATCGGGCAGATATTCCAGCTTCTATCTATAAACAGGCAGAAAAGCTTGCAGAAGAGGGAAAGACACCATTATTTTTTGCAGAGAATAACAAGTTAATCGGATTGATTGCAGTTGCGGATGTGCTGAAGGAGGATAGTACAAAGGCAGTCACAGAACTTAAGAATATGGGACTTCATGTTGTGATGCTGACAGGGGACAATGAGAGAACAGCGAATGCAGTTGGCAGGCAGGCAGGTGTGGATGAGGTAATTGCAGGTGTTTTGCCAGATGGAAAAGAAAGTGTAATCCGGGATTTGCAACATAAGGGAAAAGTTGTGATGGTGGGGGATGGAATTAACGATGCACCAGCGTTGACCAGAGCGGATATCGGCATTGCCATTGGTGCAGGCACAGATATTGCTATTGATGCGGCTGATGTTGTGCTGATGAAGAGCAGTTTAAGTGATGTTGCGGCGGCGATTCGCTTGAGCAGAGCTACATTGAGAAATATTCATGAAAATCTTTTCTGGGCATTTATTTATAATATTATTGGTATACCACTTGCAGCGGGGCTTTGGATTCCCATTTTTCACTGGCAGCTAAATCCTATGTTTGGCGCAGCGGCAATGAGCTTATCTAGTTTTTGTGTGGTGACAAATGCACTGCGATTGAATTTGGTGCAGCTTTACAATCCAAGAAAGGATAAGAACAGGACTCAGTATTCTGTCAGGTCTGAATATCAGGCATGTGGAATAGAAAAGAAAATAATCACAAAGAAAATGGAGGAAAGAACAATGACAAAAACAATGAAAATTGAAGGAATGATGTGTGGACATTGCGAGGCTAGAGTGAAGAAGTGCTTGGAGACATTAGAAGGAGTGACAGAGGCAGCGGTAAGTCATGAGGCGGGCACAGCAGTGGTGACATTAAGCGGTGAGGTATCAGATGAAGTGCTTAAAAAAGCGGTGGAGGATCAAGAGTATAAGGTAATTTCTATAGAATAAAAAGCCGAGAATGCTTGTTGTTCTCAACTGGCGCTTGAGTTGCAAAAATAAGAAAAACTCAAGTACTACATGTTAGACTTTCCGCCAATATTGTTCTATAATGACCTCGTAACAAAGAGATACTACAATACAAGACATGACCATGGTACATGAAACAGAAAGGGGAATGATAGGATGTTTAATTTAAGAAATATTGGCGGAAAGATTGCAGAATTAAGAAGAGCAAAGAATATGACACAGATGGAGCTTGCAGATAGGCTTGGAATTAGTTATCAGGCAGTCAGTAACTGGGAGCGAGGTAACACAATGCCGGATATATCAAAGCTGCCTGAGTTAATACAGATATTTGGAGTGACGCTGGGAGAATTGTTAGGTGAAGAGTCTGAGGTGACAAATCTTCTTGAAAGTGCAGCAAATGAGAGAGTAGAAGAATATATGGAGAATCATTCTGTCGATATAAAGGAACTAAGTGAAGTCGCACCCGTGTTAAAACCGACGCAGGTGGGCAATATTTTAGAGAAAACAAAAACAATAGATTGGGTTGAGATTTCCACAGTAATTCCATTTGTTGAAAGGGAAGTAGTTGATAGGCTGGTTATGAAAGCGGTGGAAGAAGGACAATATGACAATTTAGAAGAAGCAATGCCTTTTGTGAGCAAAGGTGTTGCGGATAAAATTGCAGATAAGATCTTAGAG
>CAJUOO010000023.1:17482-43707 GCA_910588535.1 uncultured Lachnospiraceae bacterium
TAGTGAGAACTTTTTGAAGATTGCCCCGTTCCTAAGTAAAGATAAGATATCAGAGCTGGCAGAGAGAAAGTATCATCAGTCTGGTCTTAAGGCATTAGAAAATATTTTTCCATTCATTGATAATGAAACCCTTCAGAAAATAGCTGAAGAAGAGATCCAACAGAATAGGCTGGAGGCGATCGCTCCTATAATGCCTTTTGTGAGCAAAGGTGTTGCGGATAAAATTGCAGATAAGATCTTAGAGCAAGAGGGGGATAGTGAGAACTTTTTGAAGATTGCCCCGTTCCTAAGTAAAGATAAGATATCAGAGTTGGCAGAGAAAAAGTATTATCAGTCTGGTCTTAAGGCAATAGAAAAAATTATGCCATTTATTGAAAAAGAAACCCTTCAAAAAATTGCGGAAGAAGAAGTCCAGAAAAATGGGGTGGAGGCCATTGCTCCTATTCTGCCATTTGCAGGGAAACAGATATTGTCTAAATATATTATCGAGAAGTATCTATAATTTATGTAGAATATCGGCTTATTAAAGCATAGAAGAAAAAGATAGTATAGTCAATCTGTTATTTCCTCAAATAATGCTGGTGTTTAATAAGATTTTTCATTGAACAAGAACAGCAGGATAGGGGAAATAGCAGATAGGCTATGCGGATCTTTCTCGAAAACATATATTTTAAATAAACGTTTATCTTTATATTTATTCTGAAAGTTAATAACTACTCTATTTTTTATCTTATGAAATGGTTTGATTAGATAAGAAAATCTCTAAGCTCTTGAATATTTTTTACGATATAATCTGCTTTTGCAGCTTGGTGCTCAGCGAGATCCCCGTAGCCATAGAGAACACCTAAGGAGGCAATTTGATTTTCTTTTGCTCCCAAAATGTCATGTTTTCTGTCGCCTATCATTAAAACTTTAGAGTGTTCTGTAATATTGCACATTTTTAGAGCATAAGCGATAACAGAACCTTTTTGATTTCTCGTTCCGTCAAGTTCACTTCCTGCTATAAAGCTAAAGTAGGATTCCATATGAAAATATTCAAGAATCTGCTTTGCGTATATGTGGGGTTTGGAGGTGGCGAGAATCAAGGTGTAGCCTGCTTCTTTTAATTCTTTAAGAAGTGGAATGATTCCATTATATACATGATTTTCATATAAACCTACAGAAGAAAAGCGTTCACGATATTTCTCGCAAGCTGTCTGCGCCTGCTCTTTTGAAAAACCATAATATTCCATAAAAGAATCCACCAAAGGTGGGCCGATAAAACAGGTAAGAGTATCCAGATTCTTGACATGGATGCCAAAGAAATCTAAAGCATATGCCACACATCCAGTTATTCCCGGCTTTGGATCAGTTAAAGTTCCATCAAGGTCAAATAAAAGATAGCGAAATTGGTTCATAGTACCTCCAAGAGAAATATTCTTTGCACATAAAATTGATATATGTTACTATAATAACAGAAATTATTATTTTTTGTAAATGTGATATTTTATCTGCTGTGATAAATTTGTTGTATCATTTTCGGGAAAGATCTGCCCGGTGAACTGCCTGTAGTCTTCCGTCACTTCGCTTGCACTTAGTGAAAAACGCAGCGGATGCTAAGATCGAAACTACCTCGCTAAGCGCTGGCGTTTTTCGATAGGTTCCTTGAGGACCACAGGCAGTTCGCCGGGCTGTTTTTATCAGTAAGGAGAGACACGCTGTTTGTATAAAATTGATAAATTGTTTTTGTTGTTTTCATTAAGAGAGTTTGATGATCTATCAATATAAACGGATTTAAAAACTTTGTTGCAAGTATATGAAGATAAAATTTCACGTCTTGATTTTTACGCCTGCTAAAGCGGGCAGATGGGAGTTAGAATGAGATTAGTAGAAGCATATGATATAGAACGATTAGCTAAGATACAGGCATTGTATCAAGAAGCCTTTCCTGCATCAGAGAGAAAACCATTTAAGCTGATGATAAAAAAGCGTGAGGAGGGCGTGATGGAGCTGCAAGCTCTGGAAAATGAACAAAATGAATTTTGTGGGTTAGCCATTACAATTTTGTATCAAGATATGGTGTTATTGGATTATTTTGCTATTGCACCCAAAATGCGAGGAAAAGGAACTGGAACGGAAGCGTTCTCCCTTCTGCGCAACAAATACGCACAAAAAAGGTTCTTTCTGGAGATTGAGCGCACGGATGTGGAGGCAGAAAATCTATTACAGAGACAGAAACGAAAAAATTTTTATTTAAGAAATGGTCTTACAGAGACCGCAATGTATGTCAGGCTTTTTGGAGTTGAGATGGAGGTGCTTTCTGATTCTTGTAAGGTTAATTTTGAAGAATATAAAAGGTTATATGCAGATACCTTTGGAGAAAATTATATAAATCGTCATGTTATATTAGTATCAGAGGGGTAAGACAATGAAGATTATCGCGCATATCCAGACGGATTTTCCTGATAAATTTGGAATACCCAGACAGAGTGGCATTATAGAAGAGCTAAAAGGGAAAATTGTATTTGAGCCAGAGTACAGAAGAGCAGAAGCTGTCAGGGGATTGGAGGAATTTTCTCATATATGGCTTCTCTGGGAATTTTCTAAAATAGGGGAAAGGCAATGGTCTGCTACAGTTAGACCTCCACGACTTGGCGGGAATAAACGTATTGGTGTATTTGCCACCCGATCACCGTTTCGCCCGAATAATATCGGCTTATCTTGTGTGCGCTTGACAGGGATAGAAGAGGATAAAAAACAGGGAATTGTGTTGCATGTACAGGGAGCGGATCTGATGGATGGCACCCCAATCTATGACATTAAGCCATATATCCCGTTTACAGACTGCCATCCTGAGGCATCTGAGGGATATACAAGAGAAACTAGAGCACATAAACTCACAGTTGATTTTCCTAAAGAGCTGCTTGAGCTCTATCCACCAGAGAAGAGAGAAGCTGTGACAAAAATATTGGAGTTGGATCCTCGCCCGGCGTATATACAGGATTCTGAAAGAATTTATGGAATGAGCTACGCGGGCCTTGATATTCAGTTTCAAGTAGATGGAGAACGGCTTACGGTCATAAAAATATTAAGTTGCGCAGATATTAACAACGTTTAGAAATCTATAAGAAGTTTTGAGTATAATATTTTTTGCTTATAAGGATGTGTTGATCAGTCAGTGTTCTTAGAGATTGATAGAATAGAAACACTTGACATTTTTATCCCTCCTGCCTATAATAGTCTTAGATGTGCACGAGCACACAATGAATATAATATAGGAGGAAGCGCAGATGAACAACGTTCCAGAGGTTAAGATTGGTATTGCTGCCGTGAGCAGAGATTGTTTTCCCATGTCTCTTTCTGAGAGAAGAAGAAAGGAGCTTGTGGAGGCTTACCGCCCCAAATATGGTGATATTTATGAATGTCCCACTGTTATTGAAAATGAATTACATATGAAGAAAGCTCTTGCTGAATTAAATGAGGCAGGATGTAATGCATTGGTTGTATTTCTTGGAAATTTTGGACCGGAGAGCTCTGAGACACTGCTTGCAAAGTATTTTGATGGGCCGGTTATGTTTGTGGCGGCAGCGGAGGAGCACGGTGATAGTCTGCTGGATGACAGAGGGGATGCATATTGTGGTATGTTGAATGCAAGCTATAATTTAAAGCTTCGCGGGATCCATGCATATATACCAGAGTATCCAGTTGGCACAGCAGAGGAATGTGCAGACATGGTTGCAGAGTTTGTCCCGATTGCGAGAACCATTATTGGACTTCGCAATCTGAAGATAATTAGCTTTGGTCCTCGCCCACAAGATTTTCTTGCATGCAATGCGCCGATCAAGCAGCTTTATAATCTGGGCGTGGAGATTCAGGAAAATTCTGAGCTGGATCTGTTTGAATCCTTCAACAATCATGCAAATGATGAGAGAATCCCTGCTGTTGTGAAGGAAATGCAGGAGGAGCTTGGTGCTGGTAACAAGAAGCCAGAGATTTTGGAGAAGCTTGCACAGTATGAGCTGACACTTTTGGATTGGGTGGAGAAGAATAAGGGATCCAGAGAGTATGTTGCGATCGCAGGAAAATGCTGGCCTGCTTTCCAGACACAGTTTGGATTTGTTCCATGTTATGTGAATAGCCGTCTGACAGCCAAGGGGATCCCGGTATCCTGCGAGGTGGATATCTATGGAGCGTTAAGTGAATTTATCGGAACATGTGTAAGTCTTGATGCTGTGACGCTTCTGGATATTAACAACAGTGTGCCTGCCGATATGTATGAATCTGAGATTAAGGGAAAGTACAATTATACCTTAAAGGATACATTTATGGGCTTCCACTGTGGAAATACACCTTCTTGCAAGCTTGCTTCCTGTGAGATGAGAAATCAGAAAATTATGGCGAGAAGTCTGCCGGAAGAGAAGACAAATGGTACTTTGGAGGGAGACATCGCTGCAGGAAAGATCACATTCTTCCGCCTGCAAAGCTCAGCAGATGCAAAGCTGCGGGCATATGTGGCTGAGGGAGAGGTACTGCCGGTTGCGACACGCTCCTTTGGAGGAATTGGTGTGTTCGCTATTCCTGAGATGGGTCGTTTTTATCGCCATGTATTGATTCAAAAGAACTATCCTCACCATGGAGCAGTTGCATTTGGACATTATGGAAAGACAATATTTGAGGTGTTTAAATATCTTGGAGTAGAGGATATTGGTTTTAACCAGCCGAAGGGGATGCTATATAAGTCTGAAAATCCATATGCGTAATCGCTGATGGCTGTAACGATGAAGCAGATTGCCGAGGCGTGCGGCGTTTCGAGAGGGACGGTGGATCGTGTTCTCAATAACCGCGGCAGGGTACGTGAGGAGATAGCTGACCGGGTGAGGGAGAAGGCGAAGGAGCTTGGATACCGCCCTAATACAGCGGGCAAAGCGCTTGCGGCAAGGAAGAAAAATTATGTGATAGGCGTTATTTTAACCTCTGAGGGAGTAGAATTTTTTGAGGAGGTTTTAAATGGCATACAAAAAGGACAGGAGGAGATAGCTGATTATGGCATTACTCTTCTGGTTCGTAGTATGAAGGGCTATCATGTGGAAAAGCAGCTTGCACTGATGGAAGAGATGAAAGCCAGTGTACAGCTTCTTATTCTAAATGGGATTAATGATGAGCGGATTGCAGAAAAGATTCAGGAATATATGCGAAATGGATTACCTGTGATCACAATAAATGCGGACGTGGAGAACAGTGGAAGACTGTGTTATGTAGGCTGTGATTTTAATTCCAGCGGCAGAACGGCAGGAGGGATGCTGGGACTTTTGTGCGGAGGGGACGCGGTGGTGGGAATTGCCACTGGAACGGTGAAGGTTCTGGGGCATAACCAGCGCATTACAGGTTTTTCCTCTCTGTGCAAAACACGTTATCCAAAGATAAAAATAGAAGATATTATAGAGACAAATGATGATGATGAGACAGGGTATGAACAGACTTGTCTGATGCTCAAGCGCTGCCCGGAGCTTACGGCAATCTATATTGTGGCGGCGGGAGCGGCGGGAGTTTGTCGTGCTGTGGAGGAATCACAGAGAGCTGGCTCTATCTTGGTGGTGGCAAGTGATAATACAAACTCTGTGCGGGAATGGATGAGAAAAGGAATTATTAAGGCAGCAGTCTGTCAAAATCCATTTGGACAGGGGTATCACGCCGTACAGATGGCGGCTGGGTATCTGGTGCAGAATCTTGTGCCGGCGTCAGATTATATTGTAAAGAATGAGATCAGAATATTGGAAAATATTGATGAATAAGAGGGGGATTTTCATGAGATATTTAATAGGTATAGATTTGGGAACCTCTGCGACGAAGACGGTGTTGTTTGATGAGGATGGGGCAATTATGGCATCTGCCTCACAGGAGTATCCTCTCTATCAGCCGCAGAATGGCTGGGCAGAGCAGAATCCAAGAGATTGGGCAAATGCAGCACTGGAGACGATCGCGAAGGTAATCCGAGAATCTGGCGTGGCGGCGGAGGATATTAAAGGACTTGGTATCTCAGGGCAGATGCATGGATTGGTTATGCTGGATGAAAAGAATGAGGTGATCCGACCTTCAATTATCTGGTGTGATCAGAGAACAGCGGCAGAATGTGAAGAGATAACACAGAAGATCGGTAGGGAGCGCCTGATAGAGATCACAGCAAATCCTGCTCTTACAGGCTTTACTGCTTCTAAGATTCTCTGGGTGAGGAATCATGAGCCAGAAAATTATAAGCGTTGTCGTCATATTCTTCTGCCAAAGGATTATGTGCGTTTTGTCCTTACAGGTGAATTTGCCACAGAGGTGTCAGATGCTTCTGGCATGCAGCTTCTTGATGTGCCAAATAGATGCTGGTCGGATGAAGTGTTAGAGAAGCTTGGGATAGATAAGAGTATGCTTGCTAAGGTCTATGAGTCTGTGGAGGTGACGGGAACCATTTTGCCGGAGGTTGCAGAGAAGACCGGACTTTCGGAAAAGACCATTGTGGTTGGAGGAGCAGGTGATAATGCTGCCGCTGCGGTGGGGACTGGTATTGTAAGGGAGGGCAGAGCTTTCACGACCATTGGAACCAGCGGTGTAGTATTTGCCCACAGTGATAAGGTGACAATCGATCCCAAGGGAAGAGTGCATACTTTCTGCTGTGCGGTGCCGGGGGCATGGCATGTGATGGGTGTGACACAGGGTGCGGGATTATCCTTAAAGTGGTTCCGAGACAATTTCTGTGAGGATTATATAAGAAAGGCAGAGGAGGAAGGGAAGGATGCTTACGACTATATCAATGAAGATGTAGCGCAGACACCACTTGGCTGTAACAAATTACTTTATCTTCCTTATCTGATGGGAGAGCGCACACCTCATCTTGATCCAGATTGCCGCGGTGTATTCTTTGGTTTGTCCGCCATTCATACCAGAAAGGATATGCTCCGTGCGGTGATGGAAGGTGTATCCTACTCTCTGAAGGATTGTAATGATATTCTAAAGGAGATGGGAATTCAGGTTGAGGAGATGATGGCGTGTGGTGGAGGCGGAAAAAGCCCGATATGGCGTCAGATGCTCGCAGATATGTATGGATGTAAGGTAAAGACTGTCACGGCAAAGGAGGGTCCAGCATTAGGTGTGGCGATCCTTGCCGGGGTTGGGGCTGGAATCTACGAAAGTGTAGAAGCCGCCTGTGATAAGGTACTTCGCATTGACAAAGAATGTGAGCCGGTAGGTAAAAATACAGAAACATATGAAAAATATCACAAGGTCTTTAAGAATCTGTATCCTTCCTTAAAAGAGCAGTATAAGGAGCTTGCAACTTTAAGTTAAAGTTAGTGAGAGAATACCACGAATGGATATAAAAGGCTTATAGCTGTTGTGTGATGTCTAGTAATATAACACAAGCAATAAGGTTTTCTTTGGTGAAAGACGATAGATAATTAGATAAAAATGAAGGACAGGGAATCGAAAGGTTCCTTGTCTTTTTTTGTGTGACTAGTATGGGCGTGAACTAATTAGTGCAAGTCCATAATACACCCTAGTAGTGAGAAGTGTATAGCCAAAAGCAAGAATGTCCATCGTGAGATGGAATTCGCAACTGATTTTGACGGGAAAAATAGAAGAGCGTTGATCCTATACAAAAAGAAAAGTGTGTTGATTTGAAACAGTGAGAATCAACACACTTTTACACTTCAAAATAACATTTTATTAATTACACTTGACTAAAATCAGGAAAGTATCCAAAGAAAAAAGAAACATCACAACATCGAAATTGATACAAGGGAAAACCACTAAAATGCATGGAAATACGCCTTTCCACGGTTTCGGAAATTATATTTTTTCGTTGACCGATAGTTGGACCTACGGAAGTCCTTGTTTTTCTTTATATCCCCAAGGTGGTCTTCCGTCTGGATGGAGCGTGTCTGTCGTTTCAGTATGCCCATTTTACTCTGGATGTTTGCATTGGTTTCTCCTTTCAGCTTTTAAATGTGACGTAATACGGCGGGCTCGTCACGATGAGGTTCGCCTTCTTTCCGTCTATGAGCGCCGTCACGTCCTCTGCACTAATGGCGTGGCATCGTCACACAGTAATTTATACCTGCCACCGTCTAGATATTGCTCCATTCCACAAATGTTGCTTTTTCCAATGCTGCGGAATTATATTATTATGATTGACATTGTAAACTATATTGTATAATTTTTTGCAGGATGAAATTTCTTTTATCATTTTCGAAAAAGGTTCGTATAGCCAGTCTGTTATTTTCCTCCGTCACCCCGCTCCCGCTTAGTGAAAAACGTAACGGATACTAAGCTCGTGAAAAACCTCGCTAAGTACCAACGTTTTTCAATAGGTTCCTTGAGGAAAATAACAGACTGGCTATACTGCTTTACTGAATATTTCAGATACGTTGTGATTTTTTATACACTTGTAACTCTATATTTATTATAATTTTGTTTGTATTCATAGAATACTGAATTTTTATTAATGAAGACAAAAAATGATTTATTAATCTTAAACAAGCAGAAGTATAACATGTTTTGCCTTACAGATAAAATCAGCCCGGTGAACTGCTTGTGGTCCTTAAGGAACCTATTGAAAAACGCCGGCGCTTAGCGAGGTAGTTTCGAGCTTAGCGTCCGCTGCGTTTTTCACTAAGCGAGAGCGGGGTGACGGAGGACCACAAGCAGTTCACTGGGCGGATCTTTCCAGAAAATGATACAACAGATTTTTAACAACAGATAAAGTTTAGCTTCTACAAGAATTTATAATATCCTGTATATGTTTTTCTTAATACGATAGCCTATCCTATTCAAGCGCAGTACCATGCAAAGGAAATATGCCACAAAGGCGGCACATGGTACACGCGATGAGCAGAGAAAGTACCCCCTGTGATAGTATTGATATAAAATATTTTTTTGCAGATATTGTGTGACCTTTGCCATGATATTTTCATCTAATTAGTGTAAAATAAATTCGATCGATTTATTTGAATGGAATAGTTGGATTTAGGAAGGAAATATAGGATGGATAAGGAGCAATTTACAGCGGAGGTGCTTTCTGCGGAGAAGGGGTTATATCATGTGGCTAGGTCTATTCTTGGCAATGATGAAGATTGTGCAGATGCGATGCAAAACGCCATTTTAACTGCCTACACAAAGCTTCATACTCTGCAAAAGGAAGCGTATTTTAAGACGTGGCTGACCAGAATATTGATAAATGAGGCATATCAGATGCTGCGAGATAGGAAGGAGCAGGTATCTTATGAAGACTATATGGAATCGTGCCCAGCTAGAGAAGAGATAAAAGATGGTGGAGTATTTCAGGCGGTTATGGAATTAGCAGAGGTTTATAGAACGCCGTTTGTGCTGCACTATGTAGAAGGCTTTTCTGTGAAGGAGATCAGTCGTATGCTTGCTATATCACAGAGTGCAGTAAAAACCAGATTATACAGGAGCAGAAATCTGATGAGGGACACTTTGAAAGGAGAGTATGGGTATGAATAGAGCAGATTGGGAATTGCCAGAGGTACCAGAAAATGTTCATCAGGCTGTTCTTGAGGTATTGGAGAAGCTGGACACAGTTGCGGAGGATTCAGAGAGGAAGACGGATATGAGAGGAAAAAAGTATAAAAAACATGTTATAGTGTTGATTGCGGCTGTTATGACAGCGATACTTGGAACAACAGTGCTTGCAACAGAACTGTTTTCATGGAACGAGAGGGCAGAAGAAATTTTTGACGGCGGCGGAGAGCTTCAGGATAAGTTGGCAGAGGAGGAATTTGCAAGGGATGAATCTGTAAGCGTGACAAAGAACGGTCTTACAATTACTTCTTTGCAGACGATTCAGGATGAGAATTGCTTTTATACTCTTTTTGAGGTGAAAGCGGAGGACCCATCTATTGTGATAGAAGAGAATAGTGATATGAAATATACTATAGATTGGGGAGGAGAAGAAGATCCTTTCAGTATGCGGGAAAGTAGGTTTATTAAGAAGGAAGATCAGGGAAATAGTGGATATTTTGAAATATATGGCGGAAAGTCAGATAAGACAAATACAGAGGATATAGTGATGAATGTGCATTTTACCGCATTACAAAAGCAGGGAGGAAAGGCAGAAGTCGGAGAAGATGTACTGACGGGAGAGTGGGATTTTTCTATTACTATACATCAGACGCCGGGAACAAATTATCAGGTGGAAAAGGAATGTCAGATTGCTGGGTATTCTGTATTGGTTCATGAAGTGAGAATTTCTCCGCTTACTGTGACAGTAATTTGCGATGGAGAGAATATGAAAGTGATGGAAAGGGGAGAGGGGATTTGCTTAGATCAGTGTGATTCCTTGCCGGTATGGGTGAGTGGACTTAATTATCAGGATGGCACGATATTGACACAAAGGAATCGAAAGATGACAGAAGGCTATAACGACGAGGGAGATTATTTTATGACACAACGTTTTTCCAGTGTGGTTGAGGTGGAGAAGGTAAGAGCTATTTTGCTGGGAGAGGATATGGCTGAGGTGGGAGTTTTGCAGACAGAGAACTGACACACATATCTAACAGGACAATAAATAAGTATTAAAAGGGACTGGCGCATTAAGTAAAGGGTATACAAGATATAATAAGATAATGTATTATTTTATTATATCTTGTATAGTCAAGCTTTTTGCGACAGTCCCTGTAAAATGGCTAGTATAATGATTCGTCTGTGTATCAGAAGAAACTAAAATTTAAATTGAGACACCTCATGCTGGACATTAGATGCTAATCTGACAAGCTCCTCGCTCGCACGGGTAATTTCTTCCATAGTGCGGTTTTCGCTCTCAATCGTGGCAGTGATCTCCTCAGAGCTTGCGGCATTTTCTTCTGATACGGCGGACAGGCTCTGCATGATCTCGATAATATTTTCTTTACCCGTGTTCATTCGGTTTGTTATATCATTGATCTGATTAAATACTTCATTAAGATAATTAATGTTATCAGACAAACCATCATATTTTTTGTGTGTTGTCCGCACACTCTCTGATTGTTTGGCAACTACATTCTGCATCTCGCCTGTTATCTCAATGGTCTGTTCCATCTCTCTGACCAATCGTTTAATAACATCGGCAATTTCTTTGGCAAATTTATCTGTTTGTTCAGAAAGCGTTCGAATCTGTTCAGCGACAACGGCAAAGCCAAGCCCTGCATCCCCAGCTCTGGCGGCCTCAATTGCAGCATTGAGAGCGAGCATATTGGTCTGACTTGAGATCTGCTGAATACTCTCACTGCTCTGTGCTATCTGTTGTGCACTTTCATTTGTGGATGCAATGGTGTCCTTCACAAGTGCGGTTTTTGCGTTATTCAGCTCTGTCCATTCGACAAGCTGCTTTAATGTCTCAATGCCTTCATCTTTTATATGATTGACAGTGCTGAGAGCATCGTGCAGTCGGTCGGCTGAAGTGCGGTTTTCGGCAATTAAGTTGCCAAGTGTAGTGACTTCATTTGCTCCTTCTGATGTTTCCATGGCTTGGGAGGTAGCACCAGAAGCGATCTCAGTGATAGCAGTTGTGATCTGAAGCATATTGGTATTATTCTGTGTACATGAAGCAGTTAGTTCCTCAGAAGAAGCCACTACATTATCAGACATATCAATAATTTTATGTATTAGATTTGAGATATTTACACGCATCTGTTCCATGGCAGCATATGCACGGCCTATTTCATCATGACGATTCTTGGGGATAGATGGCGGAGGTGTCATATCATAGTCTGACATGCGCTCCAGCTCCTCTGTGATGGAAATGAGAGGACGAATAATGGATAAAATAAGCATCAGAGCAGTGATGATCACGGTGATTACCATAGCTATCATAAAATAAATCAGAATCTTACTTAAAGAGTGAGTTAAAATACTATTTAAGGTATCTTCATCAACAGCTACACCAATATCAAGAGCCCCGATTAACTCATTGTTCTCATTATAGATCGGATGCGCGATATCAAGCACGAGTGAATTGGTCACAGGATACGTATAATAATCAGTATATTCTTTTCCATCTCTCGCGGATGTGACGCTGCCGGCATCCGTCAATGTCATTCCGACACGGGAAGGATCTGTGTGAGCGATAGCTGTCACGTTGGTATCAAGAAAAAGAGCATATGCCAGATTATTCTCAGCATAGATCATATCGATAAAATCCTGTATATTATCCAGATCTAGCATTTTGCTGTACACTTCAACAAGCTTTAGATTATCTGTTTTCCACTGGGATAATACTTCATTCTTTAAGATTTCACTCATCAGGAATGAGATAACAGAAAAAGCGATTACTAGAATCACAACAAGTGTGGCAGTGAGCTTAAAAGTAATATTAGTAAATCGAAATTTGTTCTTCATATGATAGCTCCTTTCAATGGCAGACATGTAGAAGAATATAAAGTTTATATGTAAAATTATAATCAAACATCACAGATTGTGCAATAAAAAAATAACCAAATAATTAAGGAAAATATTGCTTGCTATTTTCTTGGATATATGTTAGAATATTTTCTTGTGATATATTATGATTTCCTTGTTCCTCGCAGGAGAGCGAGGGGCCAGAGACCAGAAGGAGGTGCGGTTAGCATGAACAAGTACGAGATAACAGTTGTTGTCAGTGCGAAGATCGAAGATGAAGAGAGAGCCAATACTGTTGAGAAGGTGAAGAATTATATTACCCGTTTTGGTGGTACCGTGACAGAGGTGGATGAGTGGGGCAAGAGAAGACTTGCTTACGAGATCCAGAAGATGAAGGAAGGCTTTTATTACATCGTGAAATTTGAATCTGACAGCGATTGTCCAAACGAAGTGGAAGCACATGTTCGTCTTATGGAGAATGTCATCAGGTATTTAGTTGTAAAGCAGGAAGATTAGTGACAATATCAAATAAACCCAGAAGGAGGAAATTGTATGAACAAAGTAATCTTAATGGGGCGGCTGACAAGAGATCCCGAGGTGAGGTATTCACAGGGAGATAGTACAATGGCAGTTGCCAGATTTACGCTGGCAGTTGACAGAAGAGGCAGAAGAGACGCAAATGGTGACGGGACACAGACGGCAGATTTTATAAGCTGCGTGGCTTTTCGAACCAATGCGGAATTTATTGAGAAATATTTTAGGCAGGGTATGCGTGTGCTGATATCAGGAAGGATTCAGACAGGAAGTTATACCAATCGTGATGGTCAGAAGGTCTATACGACAGATGTCGTGGTGGACGAGCAGGAATTTGCTGACAGCAAGGGAGCGGCAGCGGGGAGTGATGGCGGTTTTCAGCCTGCACCCAGACCACAGCCGGACAATGCAATCGGTGATGGTTTTATGAACATACCTGACGGTGTAGATGACGAGGGCCTGCCATTTAACTAAGAGTACTTGAAGGAGGTTATAAGCGATGGCATTCAATAAAGCAGAAAAAGGCGATAAGGCAGAAGGCGGAGTAAGAAGAAAGCCAGCAATGCGCAGAAGAAAAAAGGTTTGTGTATTCTGTGGTGATTCCAATAATGTAATTGATTATAAGGATGTAAATAAATTAAAGAGATATGTATCAGAGAGAGGTAAGATCCTTCCTAGAAGAATTACTGGAAACTGTGCAAAGCATCAGAGAGCACTTACTGTAGCGGTGAAGAGAGCACGTCATATCGCTTTGATGCCTTATACACTGGATTGATAGATAGTTGACGAAGAAGGTAAGATATCTTCTATTAAAGAATAGAAAAGCCAATGTCCTCGAAAGAGGAGGTTGGCTTTTTGTTATTTTAGATGAAGTATTTTTATGGAATTAGAGAGCTTTTTATAGAAAGTTTATAATTCTTTTTATTTGTTTATGTGCAAATGAAGGACAGCCATGCTATAATGAAATGGAGTAGAATAGAGATAGTCTTGTGGCATACAGAGGTATAATTATGAAGATCAGGACAAAGCTGGCGGTTGCTTTTCTCACAGTGATTTTGGGACCATTGGTCTTGTGTGTGATTACGGCGACATTGCTTAGTAGTTATCAGCTTAAACTTATAAAAGAATATTATGGGATTGAGCCGAGTTATGATACATTATCGGATTCCACACTTTTTCTTAGCAGAGTGACACAGAAGATGTATGGAAAGATAGAGCAGGATGCTGTGGAGTCTCCTGAAGTCTTTCAAGATCTGGCATATGTGGAAAATTTGAATAGCCAGTTAAGAAATAAGTATTCTTTTTTGATTGTGAGAGAGGGCGATACTATTATTTATAATGGCGCAAAGGAAGCCATTCACATTGAGAAGCTGATGCTCCCAGATTACAGCTCAGAGGAGACGGTAGGCGACAGAATTGTAGTTGACGGGGAGAGTAGATATATTTTAAAGCAGGTGCATTACCTTACCAGAAATGGTGAAGAGGGAAGCGTGTTTATTGTCACACTTTTGGGAGAGCTTTTGCCGGAGCTTCGTTTTCTTTTGCGGGATATTATATTAGCGATGGTACTGATATTGGGATGTACAGCATCCCTTTTGATCGCATGGCTTTATCAGAGCATGGTAAAGCCTTTAAAGCAGCTTCAGGAAGCGATCCACAAGATTAAGGAGGGCAATCTGGACTTCACTGTCGAGGTGAAGAACAAGGACGAGATAGGAGAGCTGTGCGGGGATTTTGAGGAGATGAGAAGGCGCCTGAAGGATACCATGGAGGAGAAGGTGCAGTATGACAAGGAGAGCAAGGAACTTATCAGCAATATTTCTCATGATCTAAAAACACCTATCACAGCCATCAAGGGTTATGCGGAGGGGATTCTTGACGGCGTGGCAGGCACGCCAGAGCGTCAGGATAAATATGTCCGCACAATTTATAATAAGGCAAATGATATGAGTCGGCTGATTGATGAGTTGACCTTTTATTCAAAGATGGATACAAATCGTATCCCTTACACATTTAATAAGATTCATGTGGATCAGTATTTTAAGGATTGTGCCGAGGAACTATCACTGGATCTGGAGGAGAAGAATATAGAGCTGACCTACTTTAATTATCTGGAGGAGGATGTCGTTATTATCGCTGATGTGGAACAGCTTAAGCGAGTGGTGAATAATATTGTCACTAATTCTGTTAAATATATGGATAAGCGGCGTGGTGTCATCAATATTCGCATCAAGGATGCAGGAGATTTTGTGGAAGTTGATATTGAGGACAATGGAAAGGGAATTTCTGTGAAGGATCTGCCATATATATTCGACCGTTTTTATCGCACGGATGCATCGAGAAATTCCAGTCAGGGTGGAAGCGGCATCGGGCTGTCTATTGTAAAAAAGATTGTGGAGGATCATGGCGGGCGTATCTGGGCAACCAGCAGGGAGAGTACAGGCACGGTGATGTGCATGGTATTTAGAAAATATCAGGAGGAATATCGTTATGAGTAAAATTTTGATTGTGGAGGACGAGCTTAGCATTGCAGAGCTAGAAAAGGACTATCTGGAACTCAGCGGCTTTGAGGTGGAGATTGAGACAACGGGAGATGTGGGTCTTGACCGTGCGATCAAGGAGGAGTTTGATCTGTTTATCCTTGATCTGATGTTGCCGAATGTGGATGGCTTTGAGATCTGTCGCAGAGTGAGGGAGATGAAGAATACCCCTATTCTCTTAGTTTCCGCCAAGAAAGATGATATTGATAAGATACGAGGATTAGGGCTTGGAGCAGATGATTATATGACAAAGCCCTTTAGTCCAAGTGAGCTGGTCGCAAGGGTGAAGGCACATCTGGCTCGCTATGAGCGCTTAATAGGAAGTAATGTACAGGAGAATGAAATTATAGAGATTCGTGGCATTAAGATAGATAAAACGGCGAGAAGAGTGTATGTCAATGGGGAGGAGAAGAATTTTACCACGAAAGAATTTGATCTGCTTACCTTTTTGGCACAGAATCCCAACCATGTATTTACGAAAGAAGAGCTGTTTAATAAGATATGGGATATGGAATCCATCGGAGATATCGCCACTGTGACGGTGCATATCAAAAAGATAAGAGAGAAGATCGAGTTTGATACGGCAAAGCCTCAGTATATTGAGACCATATGGGGAGTTGGATACCGTTTTAAGGTTTAGAAAAAGATAGAAAGAGAAGAGATAGAGGATTTGTATGATATATAGAGTGATCGTAGAAGAGGAGATAGACAGAGAATTATTTTCTGATTTTAGGCGCAGGCAGGTGGTGACAGACTGCTGGCGGAGAGTGGATGGCGAGTGGGTGATACGAAGCGATCCATTTATTGATGAGTGGAGTGAGGAGGATTACAGGGAACTCATTTCCTGTCTTAGGAATACTTTGAGAACAGGGGGTATTGTATATGGAGCGTTTGAAGAGAATTTGTTAAAGGGCTTTGTCTCCGTGGAGGCAGAGCCGCTTGGCAGTTTGGGGCAATATCTGGATCTGTCGAGCATCCATGTGTCGGAGGACAGAAGAGGATTGGGCATAGGAAACAGGCTATTTATGCTGGCATGTGACTGGGCGAGAGAACATGGGGCTAAAAAGTTGTATATATCAGCACATTCAGCGGTGGAGACGCAGGCATTTTATCGCTCAAGAGGATGCGTGGAGGCGGAGGAGTACAATAAAGAACATTGTGAACGTGAGCCATATGATTGTCAGATGGAGTATCAACTCTGAGAGGAATAGGATAGAGAGATGCAACAAAAGGAACCTATAATATTGTATGAAGATACGAGCCTTCTTGTGTGCGTGAAGCCAGCCGGTATCGCTTCTCAGGGCGCCAGCGGCTTTCAGATGGATATGACAGATTTGCTAAAGCTTTTTCTAAAAAAGAGGACAGAGATAGAAGGAGAGCCATATCTTGGCATTGTCCATCGTCTGGATCAGCCGGTGGGCGGAATTATGGTATATGCGAAGGAGGCAGAGAGTGCGGCAGACCTGAGTGCGCAGGCATCGTCAGATAAGATGAAAAAGCGTTACTATGCAGTGTTAGAGCATAAGCCAGATTTGGATGAGGGGAGTTATATAAATTATCTATTCAGAGATGGAAGAACAAATATGTCATATGTGGTGGAACAAAGCCGGAAGAGGGAAAGAGAAGTAAAGAGGGCGGAGCTTACATATCATATATTACATAAGATCACTTATGAAGAGCGGAGTTTATGGCTTGCTGAGATAGCACTAAAAACCGGAAGACATCATCAGATAAGAGTACAATTCTCCCATGCAGGCTGTCCGCTTTATGGAGATAGAAAATACAATCCGAGTACAGAGGGAAGAGAGCTTGCACTTTTTTCTCATTATTTGGAATTTACACATCCAAAGACAAAAAAAGTGATGCAATTTGATCAAAAACCAACAGACGGAGTGTTTTCTATGTTTTTTGACAAATAGAATTGTATAAGGTATTACTACAAGTAGCCAGATCATTCCAGCACGAGAGCGCATAATTTGATCCCGCCGGGCAGATACTATGGAAGATAGTACAGAAAAGCTGGAAGGGATGAGATGGAATAGATATATGGTGGTAGGAGGAAGAACAAGAAAATTAATGTATATAGTTGGAATTACAGCGGGAGTGTATCTTTCTTTTCGTTTTTTGCTTCCGCTTATTATTCCTTTTTTGATCGCATATATGGGTGCAGGACTTATGGCTCCTGCTGTTCGGTTTTTGGAGCACAAGCTACATTTTAACCGGGGCTTTGCCACGGGGATTGTGGGGCTTTTCTTTTTTATCTTTCTTGGAACAGTAGGTCTATGGCTGGTTCATAAGCTGGCGGAGGAAGCAGGGGGATTGATACGTAATCTCGGCGATCTAGAAGAATTTTTAAATACACAGCTTCGGCTTATTTGTTGTGAGGCGGAACAGAACTTTGGCCTTAAACCAGATACTATCTATCTTGCGGCAGCGTCCGGTATCAACCAGCTTATGCACACGGTTGAGAAGCAAGCAATGCCTCTAGTGATGAATAATTCTCTCCCAATTGTAAAGGCATTGTTTGAGGGTATGGCGGTGATATTTATCACGCTGATCTCCATGCTGCTGATATGTAAGGATTATGAGGCTTTGCAGGTAAAGCGAGGCAATATGCTATTTGCCCGTGAAATTGAAGGGATGACAAGAAAGATTATGAGTGCTATAGGTGCATATGTCAAGACACAGGGGATCTTAATGTTAATTACGGCTGGCATCTGTGTAGCAGGATTATTTGTGCTAAAAAACTCTTATGCGCTGCTGATTGGTACGGCAATCGCTGTCTTGGATGCACTGCCCTTTATCGGTGTTGGCATTGTTCTGATTCCATGGGCAATTTTGTTGGGACTTATGGGAAAATGGAAGTTATGTGTTGGCATTTTGATAATTTTTGGATTATGTTGTCTGTCGCGAGAGTTTTTAGAGCCTAAGCTGATGGGAAGACAGATAGGAATGAGTTCACTGGAAATGATTATCAGCATGTATGTGGGAATCCAATTATTTGGTCTTGCAGGTGTGATCTTGGGGCCAGTGGGATATCTTTTGATTGTGGAGCTGTTTCATGTGTGCTGTACAGCGAATACCAATATTTGAAGTGGAAAAAATAATATGGTTGTGTTATACTGAAACAGTGAGGGGTGATCAAGTGAGAATACGTAAGATTGCACAACTTCTGTTTCTGCTTTTGCTCTTAATTACTTTGACGGCATGTGGCAGTTCAGGCAGAGGCAATACAGGCTTTGTGGACGGGAGAAATTTTGGCGGTGTGATCGCTACAGCTCCCACCGACGAGAAGGAGACTCGAAGCACAGCAGTGTTTTCCGGGGCTTGTTACGGTGTGATTATTGATATTAATACATCAGAAAATACAATTACTATCTTAGATCTAGTGACGGAGATGGAAGCCGAGTATGGTTATAGCGGCGGCACCTATATGATGGATAAATATGGGAAGGACATAGCTGTAAACCAGCTTTCTCTGGGAGATATTATTGAGGGCGGTTACGATGCGGGGACTAGGATGCTCAAAGAGCTTAAAAAATCTCCACAGATCTGGGAAAATCAGAGAGTGACAAATTTCTCTATTAACAGATTGGCAAATACCATCCTGATAGGTCAAAGTCTTTACGAATATATGGACAATCTGGTGATTGTCTCCGATGGAAGACTACTTGACAGTGTGTCGGAGATAAGCAATCAAGATGAGCTTATTGTCCGGGGAAATGAAAATACAGTGTATTCGATTGAGATAATTAAGGGGCATGGGTATGTCACTCTTTCTAATGCAGAGTATTTTGAGAATGGCGTCGTTATGATTGGGAGCCGAATTGCACGCAAGGTAGTGGAGGACATGATTCTTGAGGTTCCAGAGGGTGAATATATTTTGGAGATCACCAAGGACGGCGTTGGCGGAAGTAAAAATATTTCTGTTGAAAAAAATGAGGAGACAAGAGTGGATGTCGGCTCACTTAAGGGTGAAGCGAGAGAAAAGGGAAGTATTCGTTTTTTGATTGAGCCATCAGATGCAGTTTTGTACATAGATGGTGAACAGACGGATTATAAAGATTTGGTTAAGCTGAATTATGGGGCATATAAGCTTAAGGTGAAGGCGGAGAATTATGTCACTTATACAGGCGATTTGCTTGTATCTGAAAATTATCAAAAAAGAGAGATCCAGCTTGGACTGAAGGAGGGCGCTTTGCCAGAACAGGAAAGTTCGTCGGAGGTATCGCCGCAGGAGACCTCAGAGGCGATGTCAGAAACATATACAGAGCAGGAAAATACTTCAGGGACTTCAACAGCGGAGACAACAACGTCCCCGAAGGTGACAGCACCGACAGTTACAGCTCCGACAGTCACGACACCAACAGTTACGGCGCCTACTGTCACAGCACCGACAGTTACAGCTCCCCCTGTGCCGCTCCCAGAGGTAGAGAGAACGGAGGGAATGGGCAGCGAGATTCAGGGAATGGTGATTGAGAATGCCAAGATTCATGTGGAGGCACCTGTTGGAGCGGCTGTTTATTTTGATGGTGAATATGTGGGAGTGGCTCCAGTTAGTTTTCAAAAAGTCAGTGGTGAACACACAATTATATTTAGACAGAATGGGTATGAAACGAAATCTTATACGGTGACAATATCGGCTAGTAAGACGGACAGCCATTATAGCTATCCGGCATTGGAGCCTAATTAAAGAAGATAACCTTATATAAGGTTAAATATATTGCGCAGTGTCTGCGCGGGAATGGAGGAAAGAATGGATTACAAGAAAACCTATGAGGAATGGCTGGCAAATCCCTATTTTGACGAGGCTACCAAGGCGGAGCTTAGGTCAATCGAGAACGACGAGAATGAGATTAAAGAGCGTTTTTATGCGGATCTGGAATTTGGAACGGCGGGTCTGCGCGGCGTGATCGGTGCAGGGACGAATCGTATGAATATCTATACGGTGCGCAAAGCAACGCAGGGACTTGCCAACTATATCTTAAAGGAGGGCAAGCAGTCTCAGGGAGTTGCGATCGCTTTTGATTCAAGAAGAATGTCACCGGAATTTGCCGATGAGGCAGCATTATGCTTGGCAGCAAACGGTATTAAGGCATATGTATTTGAATCGCTTCGCCCTACGCCAGAGCTTTCTTATGCGGTGAGAAAGCTTGGCTGTATCGCTGGAATTAATATTACAGCGAGCCATAATCCACCAGAATACAATGGCTATAAGGTATATTGGGAGGATGGCGCACAGATTACGCCTCCACATGATACTGGGATTATGGCTGAGGTTAAGGCTGTTACTGATTATAATACAGTGAAGACGATGCAGAAGGCAGAGGCGCAGAGTGCGGGACTTTACGAGACGATCGGTGCTGCGATTGATGACAGCTATATTGCAGAGCTTAAGACACAGGTTCGCCATCCTGAGATTATCAAGGAAGTACAGAAGGATCTGACCATTGTTTACACACCTCTTCATGGGACAGGAAATATTCCGGCGAGAAGAGTGCTGGAGGAGCTTGGCTTTGAGAATGTATATGTTGTGCCAGAACAGGAGTTGCCGGATGGAGAGTTCCCTACTGTGAGCTATCCAAATCCAGAGGCAGAGGAGGCATTTGCTCTTGCACTTAAGCTTGCGAAGGAGAAGAATGCGGATCTGGTGTTGGCGACAGACCCAGATGCGGATCGTCTTGGCGTATATGTAAAGGATGAGAAGAGTGGGGAATATATTACCTTGACAGGAAATATGTCCGGCTGTCTTCTCGCAGAATATGAGATCAGCCAGATCAAGGCTCTGAAGGGTTTGCCGGAGGATGGGGCATTGATCAAAACAATTGTCACAACCAATATGGCGGATGCTATTGCAAAGTACTACGGAGTGAAGCTGATCGAGGTACTGACAGGTTTTAAGTACATAGGTCAGCAGATTCTTGGCTTTGAGCAGAAGGGCGAGGGAAGTTATCTCTTTGGATTTGAGGAGAGCTATGGTTGTCTGATTGGAACACATGCAAGAGATAAGGATGCGATTGTTGCTACCATGGCACTGTGCGAAGCGGCGGCTTATTATAAGAAGCAGGGCAAGACCTTGTGGGATGCTATGATTGATATGTATGAGCGCTATGGCTACTATAAGGATGAGGTAAAATCCATTACATTAAAGGGAATTGAAGGACTTCAGAAGATTCAGGATATTATGAATTCTCTGAGGGATGACACACCTTCTGAGATCGGTGGCTATCAGGTGCTCTCTGCAAGAGATTATAAGAAGGATACAATAAAGGATATGAAGACAGGCGAAGTGACAGCGACCGGGCTTCCAGCATCCAATGTGTTGTACTATGATCTGTCCGATGATGCATGGCTGTGCGTGCGTCCTTCTGGCACAGAGCCAAAGATTAAATTCTACTATGGCGTAAAAGGAAGTTCTCTTGATGATGCTGCGGCTAAATCTGAGGCACTTGGCAGTCAGGTGATAGAGAGAATTAATAAAATGCTGTAAAAGCTTGCTGTTCTGACAGTAAAATAGAGTTTCTAAGTGGCAATCTTCTTCAAGGAAGAATATTTTGTATAGAAAGTATTTTTCGAAGGAGAAGATATGCCACTTTTTTTATGTGAAATATTAAATATAGTGCTGCTTGTTACAGCGCTTTCTATAGATGCCCTTGTGGCGGGATTTGCGTATGGGGTGGACAAAATTAGGATTCCTTTTGTGTCTATGGTGATTATAGGGGGACTTTCTGCCATCAGTTTGATGATCTCTCTGCTAGCCGGGAGGGGGATTCTTGCTGAGTTGCCGCCCGGTTTTGCTAGATTTATCAGTATTTCGCTTCTATTTGTCGTGGGGTTAATTAAACTGTTTGATGGCACTATCAAGTGCATTATACGGCGAAAAGAGCCTGTGAGAAAGCAATTAGATTTTCATATGTTTGATCTACGCTTTCTCTTGACAATCTACGCCGATCCGAATAAGGCTGATGCAGATCAAGGAGGACTTCTCTCTGCCAAGGAAGCATGTTCGCTTGGTATAGCGTTATCCATTGATAGCATGGCAGCAGGAATAGGCGCAGGAATAGCGGCTGTGCCGATAGCCGTTCCCGTTTTTCTTTCCTTTTTTATGGGGGCAGCGGCAATCGGCACAGGGATGGTTCTCGGCAACCGTGTAGCGGCGAAGTATTCACTGGATATCTCTTGGATAGGCGGGTTGCTTTTGATATTGTTGTCTGTGCTTAAGATGAGGCAGTGAGATCACATCTGCAAGCTGAACGAACAGCTCATGGAACAGAAGCGGTACGGCACTTAACAATGTGAGGGCGACCCACTCATTTAGGGAAAGCTTTGCAGTTCCAAATAACCCAATTAGTACAGGGATCTCGGTAACTATCATTTGCAGAAATAATCCTACACCAAAGGCTGCAAACATAAAAGGATTGTTTCTGTGATTCATGCGAAAAACAGATAAATTAACATTTCTCATGCCAATGGCGTGAAAGAGCTGAGAGAATCCTAGTACAGTAAAGGCGTAGGTCTGTGAGCGAAGCAGCACCTCCGGGTTAGAAAGAATCTGTCTGATATGCTCTGGTGTAAAGGAGAGGCCCGTCTGCATAATACATCCAATTGGAATGGTTAGAAAAGCGATCAGGCTGATGGCAGCGATCAATCCACCATAAAATAATGTGCAGAACAGACCACCGTGTGCAAATAGATTCTCCTTTGGGGAGCGTGGCGGCTTGTGCATCAGCATAGGAATATCATTTTTATCCACACCCAGCGCAAGAGCGGGGAGAGAGTCTGTTATCAGGTTAATCCATAGAATATGGCTTGCTTTTAAGGGACTTGGCATGCCGAATAATATGGCGAGAAACATGGTAATGATCTCTCCAAAATTTGATGAGAGCAGGAACAAGATAGATTTTTTTATATTTTCGTATATGCTTCTACCCTCTTCAATAGCCTTTTCAATGGTGTTAAAGTTATCGTCTGTCAGAATTAAGTCCGCAGCATTTTTTGCGACATCTGTGCCGTTTTGCCCCATGGCTATGCCGATATCAGCAGCTTTTAGGGAGGGGGCATCATTTACACCATCACCAGTCATCGCCACAATATTATCAAGGGAGCGGAAAGCCTTTACAATGCGCACCTTGTGCTCCGGGGATACACGGGCGAAGACGGAGAGGGAGGAGGCACGCTCTTTAAGCTCTGTGTCGGAGAGCGTGTTAAGATCTTCCCCTGAGATACATTCTGAGGGAGAGGAGGCAATGCCCAGACGGGATGCGATGGCAAATGCTGTCTGAATATGATCCCCTGTGATCATAACTGTCTTGACAGAGGCATCCTTAAACAGCGCAATGGATTCCTTTACGCCCTCTCTTGGCGGATCAATCATGCCTGCAAGTCCGACAAAGGTGAGCTCTCTTTCTGGATGATTCTTGTCAGGAGCTTTTTTCATGGCAAGTGCCAACACCCGCAGAGCCTGAGAGGACATGGCTGCGGCCGCAGATTCGATCGCTTGTTTTCTCTCGGCGTTCATAGATAAAACATGCCCGTCAGAGAGAAGTGAATTGCAGCGTTTTAATATTGCTTCCAGAGATCCTTTTGTATAAGAGATGGTTTCTCCCTTGCTTCGATGAAGGGTGGTCATCATTTTTCTTGTTGAGTCAAAGGGCACTTCAGAAAAGCGGGGCATCTGTCCGTCCAGCGCTGCCTTTCTGGCGGGAGGAGCGAGGGACAACAGAGCAGCCTCCGTGGGATCGCCAAGGATTCCCTCTGAGCTGTATACAGCATCATTGCATAGAAGAAAGCCTTCAATAAGCTGGGGGCATTGTTCCAGACAGCGCTCATAGGGCAGGCGGGAGATATCCTGAAGCTTCTGATTGACATATAGGGTGGTGACGCTCATGCGGTTTTGTGTTAAGGTTCCTGTCTTGTCCGAGCAGACAATGCTGACAGAACCTAATGTTTCCACTGAGGGCAAGCGTCGGATAATCGCATGGATTGTCACCATGCGTGATACGCTGAGTGCTAAAACAATGGTGACAACAGCAGGAAGGCCCTCCGGCACAGCTGCAACTGCCAATGAGATGGCAGTGATAAGCATTTCTGGTATATTGCGCTTTTGTATAAGGGCAATGACAAAAAGAAGAACACACAAAACGACGGCGAGTATGCTTAGAAGCCTGCCTAGATCAGCGAGGCGTTTTTGCAGTGGTGTGGTCTGATTTTCCGTGTGGCTGATGGAGTGTGCAATCTTTCCAATCTGTGTCTGCATGCCGGTGGAAATAACGATGCCTTCACCCCGCCCGTGCAGCACATTAGTTGACATAAAAGCCATATTTATTGCATCGCCGGGAGATAGTGGCTGTTTGGACACAAAGTCAGGGTTCTTTTCCACAGGAACAGATTCTCCGGTTAATGCAGCTTCCTCTATGCGCAGACTGCTTGCGTGAATAAGCCGTAGGTCTGCCGGAACTTGTCTTCCAGCCTCCAAAATAACGATGTCGCCGGGTACTAAGAGTGCGGCGGGAATTTCCGAGAGAGTACCTCCACGCTTTACAAGTGCAGAAGGGCTTGTCATCTGTTTTAATGCCTCTAAAGCTTTTTGCGCCTTGCCTTCTTGAAGAACTCCAATAATAGAATTAAGTAATATAACAGTAATTACAATACAGGCATCACTGTATTCTTTTAAAAGTATAGAGATGCCTGCAGCAAGAATGAGGACAAAGATCAGAGGGGTGTTAAGCTGTTCTAAGAACATAACAGCAAAGCTTTTTACTTTCTCTTTCTCTAATTCATTTTTGCCGTAGGTGGTAAGTCGGGCGGATGCCTCTTCGGGACTTAAGCCAGAATCAAGGTTCACATGAAGCTCTTCCGCCGTTTGAGAACCACTTTTTTGTGTATACATATGTTCGCTCCTTTCTAAAGATGATATCTGCCTGTACAACAAGGTATGCATATGCAAAAGAGAAAATGTGAGCAAACAGAAAAGAATATGTGAAAGAATGATAGTTCTGAAAAAGTATAACTTCTCATAGGTTGAATTTTTTTATCATTTTCGGAAAAGGTTCGTATAGCCAGTCCGCTGTTTCCTCCGTCACCCCGCTTTCGCTTAGTGAAAAACGTAACGGATACTAAGCTCGTGAAATACCTCGCTAAGTACCGACGTGTTTCAATAGGTTCCTTGAGGAAAACAGCGGACTGCCTATACTACTTTGCTGGATATTTCAGACCACATGGACGAAGCCACTCCATATCTGCATATAGATTTTATACCTTATACGACTGGAAGCAAGCAGGGGCTTGAAACAAGGGTATCGTTAAAAAAGGCACTTGCGGAACTTGGATTTAAAGGCGGCACAAGAAGCGAAACGGAGTGCAACCAGTGGGTAGCGGCAGAGAAAGAACGGCTTGCGGAGATTATGTTACAGCATGGCATTGAGTGGGAGAAAAAGGAGCGGCAGAAAGAGGTTGCGGAACTGGAGCAGACAATCTCCGGCAGTAAAGAGGAATTATCCGATATTCTTCATCAGCAGATAACGGCAGGACAGGAAACGGAACAGATACGGAAAGAGGGCGAAGCAATCCGGCAGGAAGTATTAGAACTTTCCGCTGCCAATTATCTGCTCAAAGAGCAGACGGAACTACTGGCAGGAGATAAAGAAAATCTGTTATCCGAAAATGAAAAGCTGGAGAAACAGCAGAAAAAGTTACAACAGGAAATCAACAAAATGGTGCAGTCAAAGGAAGTCATGGAACGCAATATACACGCCTATGATGAAGATGTAAAATGGCAGTTGGCAGAGCCGGGGG
>CAJUOO010000024.1 GCA_910588535.1 uncultured Lachnospiraceae bacterium
GATGTTATAAGATAGTGCTACGTGTATACAATATCTTGTATAATTAAATCTTATTGCGACAGCCCCTGTATAGATTTGGTTAGTGTGATTTAATTGGTGGTAGCCAACAGATTCTTTTTGTTTTTATTTTGCGCTAAAGACATCTGGTTTAAATTCTTCTGGCTCGGTGGAGCCTGTTAAACTTACCCGATAAAAACTGTTACTATTTCCGAGATATTGGAAGTAGGCATAATTTCCGGCAATGTTTATATTACAGCAGCTTGTGTCAACCACCAACTGTTTTTCTGTCCCAGCGGTATTGTTGCGATACATAGCGTAATGCCCGGTGTCCGGGTTCTCAATTTGGTAAAATACTACAGAGCCTGATAGGTTGTAATTGACGCAGCGGTCATTATCAATCACAGTCAGCTCTTCCGTCGAGGTGCTGTAGCGCTTTAGTGCATAGCCGTCAGCAAGATCGATAAAATATAAAAAGCCATTTTCATAGATAGGCTGATAGCAATTACCCTCATAAAAAATAGAGGAGGTACCAGTTCTGGTATCATAGCGGTAGATATTGTGATTTTCTTTCAGTTCTGCATAGTACAGGTAGCCGTTATCGGCGCAGGAAATGGGATATCCAACAGAGGATATTCGCTCAAAATCTCTGGAATTTTTAATATTAACTCTGGAGAAATACAGGCTGGTATCTGTATATTCCTGAAAGTACAGATTGCTTCCACTCAGACAGATATACTCCGACAGAGCACTGTTGAGAGCCTTGCTGCTGCCATTTGACAAAGAGACACGGTATATGCCATAAGGACGCCGATCCAGAAAAGAGCGGACATTTCCCTTGGCACCATTTCGACCATAGTAGAGATAATTGTTGTAGATATTGATGGAAAATGCATCTGAGATTTCCATCTTTTTGAGTGAGCCATCGGGTTTCATACAAAATACATTGTAGTCATCTGCGGGCCATGAGAAGTAGATATCCTCCCCATTTTCACAAAAATAACCGCCATTGTAGAGGTTTCCCGCTGAATTTCCGGTGGCGGTGATATCATTCTCAGGGGTGAAATCAATCATCTGCCAAAAAACAAGAAGAAAAGCAGCAATCACTATAACAACAATGCTAACAATAACTTTTCGCTGATTTTTCATAAATGCCTCCAAAATACAAAGAAATATAATATATGGTTCTATAGATAAGTATAACAGGGAATAGAAAAATTTCCAATACTTTTATCAGGAAATGGAAAAACAGAGGCAGATGTGATATAATATTGACACGAAAAGCATTGTGGCAACTTCTGATTTCATTGATGCAAGAGTGCACGAATATATGTTATAATTTAGTTAATTATTATGAGGAAGGTAGGGCGATATGAGAGATTTACAAGAGATCAGGCAGGATATTGATCGTGTGGATGGTGATCTGGTAAAGCTATTTCAGGAGCGTATGGAGCTGTGCCGGGAGGTGGCAGAGTATAAGATTGACGCAAAAAAGCGTGTCCTTGATCCAAAGAGGGAGGCGGAGAAGCTAGAGAAAGTGATGGCACTTGCTGATTCTGAATTTAACAGACAATGTGTCGGGGAATTGTTCACGCAGCTTATTGCGATGAGCCGCAAGATGCAGTACAAGATGCTGGCGGAGCACGGGCTTTCTTCCGGCTTTGGTTTTTCAGAGGTGAAAGAGCTGAAGCGGGATGGTATTGTTGTGGTTTATCAGGGAGTGGAGGGAGCTTACAGCCATCAGGCGATGCTTCAGTACTTCGGTGATAAGACGGAAAATTTTCATGTGAAAACATTCCGTGATGCGATGGAGGCGATACGAGATGGAAAGGCAGATTATGCAGTGCTGCCTATAGAAAATTCCTCTGCCGGAAGTGTGTATGATGTCTATGATCTGCTGCTTGAGTTTGATAATTGTATTGTTGCTGAGAGCTTTGTGAAGGTAGAGCATGCTCTGTTGGGGCTTAAGGATGCAACACTTAATGATATCACAACAGTCCATTCTCACCCACAGGGACTGATGCAGTGCTCTCGTTTCTTAGAGCAGCACAGAGAGTGGCAGAGCATCAGTGAGCTTAATACTGCAGGAAGTGCGAGAAAAGTGTTAGAGGCAGGGGACAAAAGTCATGCTGCCATTGCCAGCGAGCTGGCGGGAGAGCTTTATGGCTTGAAGGTGCTTGAGAAGGGGATACATTATAATAAAGAGAACACTACCCGCTTTTTAATTATCAGCAAAGAGAAGATCTACACCGAGCAGGCCAAAAAGGTGAGTATCAGTTTTGAGCTGCCTCATACCAGCGGTACACTCTATAATATGATCTCACATTTTATCTTCAATCATCTTAATATGACTAAGATAGAATCAAGGCCAATAGAGGGAAGAAACTGGGAATATCGGTTTATTATAGATGTGGAAGGCAGGATATGCGACGCTGAGATGGAAAATGCACTTCTTGGAATTGAGGGGGAGGCAAAGTCCTTCCGAATTTTGGGCAATTATTAGTCTGTGCCAAGGCAGGAGGGGATGGAATGGCAGGAATAAGACGATTTGCAGCGATAGAGGTAGGCTCTTATGATATACAGATGAAGATATATGAGATCTCTCAAAAATTCGGAATACGGGAACTTGATGATATCCGTCATGTAATGGAGCTTGGAAAGGATACCTACACACATGGGAAGATAGGATTTGAGATGGCGGAGGAACTCTGTGAGGTGTTGTGCCGGTTCCGTGAGATTATGAAGAGCTATGAGGTTTTTGATTACAGAGCGAAGGCGACCAGCGCTGTGAGAGAGGCGAAAAATGCGCTGATACTTTTGGATCGGATTCGAGTGAGAACAGGATTTGACGTAAAGATTCTAAGTAATTCTGAACAGAGATTTCTCTGCTATAAGGCAGTTGCGTCCAGAGAGGGAGAGTTTAACCAGATTATCAGCAAACCGACGGCGATCGTGGATGTAGGTTCAGGCAGCATACAGATCTCTTTGTTTGATAAGGATGCGCTGTTTTCCACACAGAATATCAGGCTTGGCTCTCTGCGCGTCAGGGAGATGCTTCCCAGAGTAAGCGTGGACAGTGTGCACTTGGAGCTTCTGATAGAAGAATTGATCGACAATGATCTGAATACGTTTCGCAAATTATTTTTGCAGAAAAAGGAGATTGAGAATATTATAGCTATCGGAGATTATGTCACATTTTTTTCCGGTGCGGCAAAGCGAAAATCAGGGAAAGACTGTCTTAACCGGGATCAGTTTATGGAGCTCTATCAGGCAGTTCGAGGTAACACACCAGATCAGCTTGCCAGCAAGCTTGGGGTAGGAGCGGAGAATGCATCATTAATTTTGCCGTGTATGATGGTCTTTAAAAGACTGATTGAGACGACGGCGACTAGCCTTATCTGGGTACCGGGCGTAACCTTGTGTGACGGAATTGCTGCATCTTATGCGGAAAAGCATGTAAAGATCTCCTTCGCTCATGATTTTTCCAAGGATATTGTGATTGCGTCCAGAAATATAGCAAAACGGTATATGGGAAATATTGGCCACACAAAGGTTCTGGAGGATTGTGCGCTGGGAATTTTTGACATAATGAAAAAATATCATGGACTTGGAAAGAGGGATAGAGTGCTGTTACAGATTGCAGCGATTCTCCATGATTGCGGAAAGTATGTCAGCATGAATCAGGCTTCGGATGCCTCATATAATATAGTGATGTCCACGGAGATTATCGGATTATCCCATTCTGAGCGGGAGACGGTGGCAAATATTGTGCGCTATAATACGCAGGAGTTTGATTATTCTGCTAGGGCAGATAAGAGTATGACAAGTGGCATGTACATGACGGTGGCGAAGCTCACGGCAATTCTTCGAATAGCAAACGCGATGGATCGCAGCCATAAGCAGAAGTTTCATGATTTTAAGATGACACTTAAGGAAGACGAGCTGATTATCACAGCAGATACTCTGGAGGATATTTCCCTAGAGAAAGCTTTGTTTCGACAAAAGGCAGATTTTTTTGAGGAGATGTACGGCATCCGTCCAGTATTAAAAAGGAAAAAAGAGTATTAAAGTAGAGCAAATGTGTTAAGACTTTCAAGTTTGTGTCTGCGCTGCATCCACAAACTTGAAATATGCAAAATGCAGCGCAGAAATGAGGTAATATATGGCAGATATTGATTTAAAAAGTCCAGAATATTATGTAAATCGGGAGATGAGTTGGCTGGATTTTAATTATAGAATCTTGAGTGAGGCGAGAGATAAGCATATACCATTGATGGAGCGCCTTAAGTTTTTGAGCATTACTGCGTCCAATTTGGACGAATTTTTTATGGTGCGTGTGGCATCCTTAAAGGATATGGTGAATGCAGGCTATGGAAAGGCAGATTTTGCCGGATTAAAACCAAAGGAGCAGCTCGCGCAGATTAACAGCAAGACCCATCAGCTTGTGACCCAGCAATATACAACCTACAACCGCTCCATCATACCACTTTTAAAAAAAGAGAAGCTAAAACTGGTCAGCGCTCACGAGGAGCTGAGTGAAAAACAGGCAGCCTATCTGGACCGCTTCTTTTTGGATCAGATTTATCCGGTGCTGACGCCCATGGCAGTGGACTCATCTAGGCCATTTCCCCTGATTCGCAATAAAACGCTAAATTTAGCTGCATTATTGTTAAAGAAAAAGCAGGATGAGCTGGAGTTTGCCACCGTTCAGGTACCATCTGTGCTTCCGAGGATTATTGTAATACCAGAGGAGGAAAAAGGAAAGACTACCGTTATTTTGTTGGAGGAGATTATAGAGCGCAATATTCAGAAGCTGTTTTCTAATTATGAGGTGATCTGCTGTCATCCCTATCGCGTTATGAGAAATGCAGATTTGACGATCGATGAGGATGGCGCGGAGGATCTATTAAAGGAAATTGAGAAACAGCTAAAGAAGCGGCAGTGGGGAGAGGCGATCCGGCTGGAGGTAGAAGAGAATATGGATAAGCGCCTGCTAAAGATTCTGAGGAAAGAGCTGAATATGAAGGAAGAGGATATCTATCGCATCAATGGGCCGTTAGATCTGACCTTTTTAATGAAGATGTATGCACTACCGGGCTATGATCATCTAAAAATTCCAAAGTATATTCCTCAGCCAGTGAAGGAGATCAGCCCAGAGGAGGATATTTTTACAGCGATCCGCAGGGAGGACATACTTTTGCATCACCCATATCAGACCTTTGACCCAGTAGTATCCTTTGTGCGGCAGGCGGCCAAAGATCCGGATGTTCTTGCTATCAAGCAGACTTTGTACCGCGTCAGCGGGAACTCTCCAATTATTGCCTCATTGGCGGAGGCAGCGGAGAACGGAAAACAGGTATCTGTTCTAGTGGAGTTGAAGGCGCGCTTTGACGAGGATAACAATATTATCTGGGCAAAGAAGCTTGAGAAGGCAGGTTGTCATGTTATCTATGGGCTGGTAGGATTAAAGACGCACAGCAAGATCACGCTGGTGGTGCGCAAGGAGGAAGAAGGAATTAGGCGCTATGTTCATCTGGGAACTGGAAATTATAATGATGCCACGGCAAAGCTCTACACAGATTTGGGACTTCTAACCTGCAATCCTCTGATTGGTGAGGATGCCACAGCCGTCTTTAATATGTTGTCCGGCTATTCAGAGCCTGCCACATGGAATAAGCTGTACCTTGCCCCACTGTGGCTGAGGAATAAATTTATCAGGTTGATTGACAGGGAGATTCAAAATGCAAAAGAAGGAAAACCAGCTTATATTATAGCAAAGATGAATTCTCTGTGTGATATGGAAATTATAGAAAAGTTATATGAAAGCTCACAGGCGGGGGTAAAGACAGAACTTATCGTGCGCGGGATATGCTGTCTGAAAGTAGGAATACCGGGAGTGAGTGAACATATATCTGTCCGATCAATAGTAGGTAATTTTTTGGAGCATGCCAGAATATTCTGTTTTGGCAATAATGGCAGGGAAGAGATCTATATGGGCAGTGCAGACTGGATGCCAAGAAATCTGGATCGCCGAGTAGAGATACTATTTCCTGTGGAGGATGAAAAGCTAAAAAAGAAGGTGCGCCATGTGCTGGAGGTTCAGCTTGCCGATACGATGAAGGCACATATCTTAGGAGAGGATGGCATCTATGAAAAAGTTGACCGAAGAGGAAAAGCGACAGTAAACTCACAAGAACAGTTCTGTAAGGAAGCAAAGGAGGCTGCCAAGGGAACGAACAAAGAGGTACAAAGCAGGGTATTTCATCCTATGGAGAGCGAGTAAACTAGTTTTGAGCTTTTATCTGATGGATAATCAATTCCAGACAAAGAAAATCTTGTAAAAAATAATAATGACTTGTCTTAGGACATATGATAAAATACAGATATATGGAGATACTAATAATGATACAGGCAAATACAATACTTACATAATGGAGAAGCATTGGAGGTAGCTATGGCAGAGACGAATATTTTAGTTGTGGATGATGAGAAGGAGATCGCAGAGCTTGTGGAGCTGTATCTTGTCAGTGATGGTTATAAGGTTCATAAGGCATATTCCGCGGAGGAAGGGCTTGAGATCTTAAAAGCAGTGCCGGTGGATCTTGCACTTCTTGATATTATGATGCCGGGCATGGACGGGCTTGAGATGTGCAGAAAGATACGAGAGTTTAATAATATTCCGATTATTATGCTGAGCGCCAAATCAACGGATCTTGATAAAATTATGGGGCTTAGCACAGGTGCGGATGATTATGTGACCAAGCCCTTCAACCCTCTGGAGCTCACGGCGAGAGTAAAATCTCAGCTTCGTCGCTACACACAGCTTAATCCTAATAATCAGGTGGAGAAGGAGGAGAATGAGATCTCCATTCATGGGCTTGAGATCAATAAAGAGAACCACAGAGTTGTGGTCTATGGTGAAGAGATTAAGTTGACACCGATAGAATTTGATATTCTTTATCTGCTCGCCTCGAATCCGGGAAAGGTTTTCAGCACGGATGATATTTTTGAGAAGGTGTGGAATGAGAAGGTATATGAGGCGAACAATACGGTGATGGTGCATATCCGAAGGCTGCGAGGCAAGATGAAGGAGGATACTAGAGCCAATAAGATAATTACCACAGTCTGGGGAGTGGGATATAAAATTGAAAAATAGGTATATAGACAGTCTTCATAAAAGAATTCTTGCTTATGGAGTGCTGAGCTGCGTTATTACCTTTGCCGTTCTGGCGCTGATGGGAATGAATATGCCGTTTGTGCTCAGGATTCTCGGTCAGGAAGAGCTGGGCGGGGGACCTTATATTAAGGAAAGTGGGAATGAGACATTTCAGGTGATTCTGCTGGTGGTGACGGGGATTGCCACTTTTTTGGTGTCCTTTATGTTACTTATGAATAATGTCGTTCGCTATGTCAAGGTGATTATCAAGGGGACCCGCCAGATTGCAGATGGAGACTTAAGTGCACAGATTGCGGTGGAGGGCAATGATGAATTGACATATATAGCCATGAGTCTCAATGATATGACTGTGAAGCTTGGGCAGTTGATGGACAGGGAGAGAGAGGCGGAGCGGACTAAGAATGAGCTGATAACAAGTGTCGCCCATGATCTGCGCACGCCACTTACCTCCATTCTGGGCTATATGGAATACTTGGCCATGGACAAGAAGCTGGATGATGTGACAAGGGCAAAATATATTCATGTCGTGTATATAAAGGCAAAGCGTCTTCAGAAGCTGATAGAGGATCTGTTTAGTTTTACCAAGCTAAATTATGGCAAGATAGCTATGAAGCTTGGAAAGGTGGATCTGGTGATGTTGTTAAACCAGCTATTAGAAGATTTTTATCCAAGTTTTGAGGAAAAGGATATGACATGTGAGTTTTGCTGTCAGGAAAGCGCTATTCTTATTGATGCAGATGGGAATCTGTTGGCGCGCCTTTTTGATAATTTAATAAACAATGCTGTAAAATACGGCGCGGAGGGAAAGCTTATTCGCGTGGAAGCAGAGAAGGATACGGATCAGGTGATTGTGCGGGTGATCAATTACGGATATGTGATTCCCAAGGATGATCTGGATAAAATCTTTAATAAATTTTATCGCGTGGAGCAGTCCCGTTCTGAGAATACAGGTGGGACCGGTCTGGGGCTTGCTATTGTGAAGAATGTAGTGGACATGCATCGAGGAAAAATATCGGTGAAGAGCAGTCTTGATGGCACTGTGTTTGAGGTCCGGCTAAATATAGTATTTAACCCAGATGAAGAGAAATTGGAGCTAAATCCCTGAATGTGGGAAGGAAAGGATGGAAAAGGATTGAAAAGGACGACAGCCAACAGAATCAGCAGCAAAAGCAGAAAGATAGCCTGCGTGCCTTTTCTAGCCATTCTTTTGCTGTGCATGGTATTTGGTCTTGAGAGCGCACAGGCGGAAGACGAGGTGTTGCTTGAGGCAGAATGTGGATATGACGGCTATGGGAAATTTGGGCGCAATATTCCTTTTTCGGCAAATATTACCTCCACGGAAAGCTTTCAGGGTGTGCTGCGCATTATTGTGCCGGCGAACGAGGGGAAAGAGAATTATGCCTACGAGTATCCGATCACTGTGGAGGCAGAAATTCCTCTTACAGTGAGAGGAGAGATACCTCTGATGTCCAATTTTGCTTCTATTGAATTTCAATGTGTCAGCGAGAAAGGTCGTGTGCTGGCAGAGGCGCAGGCAAAGCTGCATATTGGTGGAAGGGAGCTGACGGAACTGTATGTGGGTGTCTTAAGCGAAAATCCAGATGCGGCAATGGCGTTTCACAGCGTGAATATAGGAGAATATACAGACAGCAGCTTTCCTTATGTAAAGACGAGGGCATTTGCTCTTAGTGCGGAAGATATTGAAAATATTCATTATGGGCTTGATTGTCTGGATGTTATCGTGATAGATAGAAATATCTCGGCATCACTCTCAGAGCACCAGAAGGACACATTATATAGTTGGGTGTGTGAGGGAGGTTCCCTTGTCGCGGAGGTGAGGAGCGGATCGTATATTTTTTCTTCCGTGACGTATCCAGTCACAGAGGAGGTGGAGGCGAGGCCCTATCTCTGGGTGCAGACACAGAGTGTGAAAAAAGGCAAGGTTGGGTACTTTACTCTTAAGGTGGAAGATATGGACCTGATGGAATTTGCCGTGGATAATAATGTTATTCCCGGATCCGTTATCAGCCGGGTGTGTTCTGCAGATACCATCACGGCGATTATCGAGCAGGATCATTATTATAATGGTGAGGAGACGTGGCAGTCTGTTCGGGAGCTTCTTAACACCGCGATGGGGAGGAAGCTTCCGAAAATCTCTGTCTACGCGGTGATAATTGGACTGTATCTGCTGCTTGTCGGACCTGTGGTTTACTATGTGCTTCGGAAAAGAGATAAAGCGGGCAGAACGGGGGTTGTGGTGACAGGACTTGCCGTTTTGTTTTCGGTTCTCATATATTTTATGGGGACTTCGACTAGATTTCGAGATCCTATTATACGCTATGCATCCATTTGGACTCTGGATGGAAGGCTGGTATCGGGAAAAACTTTTGTGGATACAAAGGCTCCTACCAGCAGCCCCTACCAGCTTATGGTCCAGCCTGAGTACTCGATCTGCCCTATTTCTACAGATAATTGGTATTATAATGAGTCTGTAGATAAAGAGACGGTACTTCGTGACTATCAGGTTGAGCTATATCGGGGGGATGAGGCGACGAATATTACCATGCGCCAGTCTGCTCCATTTGAATCTAGGTTTTTTACACTGGAGAAGGAGTGGGAGGAGCGTGATTTTCTGGGGTTTGATGCAGAGCTGAAATATTTTAATGAGGTTTTGCGCGGAACGGCGTACAATAGAACACAGAGGGATCTGGAGGATGTGATCCTAGTGCTGCGAAATGGCATCTATGTGATTGGTGATTTAAAGGCAGGGGAGGAGAGAAAGCTTCAGGATGTCGAAAAGCTTTACTTTTATCCCGATACTTATCAGAAGGCTGCGGGAGATGTGACAGCCTTTTCAGAAAAAAAAGGCCGGATGGATTCAGAAAATCAAGAATATGCCGCACTATCACAAAAAACAGGACTTTTAAAATATTATCTTAGCCAGATGAATACAGATAGTGGGACAAGTGCAGTGTTGCTGGCATTTCTTGCCGATGATCAGGAAGGAAATTTTCAGACAGGAAAACAATATCCCGCGCATGGAGCAACCTTGGTGAGCAAGACGGTGACTCTGGACACCTCCATGGGAGGACTGCTCTATCAGAATCTGACCTCAGAAGAAATAGGAAATATTGATGAAGACATATCCTACAATCATGTGACAAATTCCACCTACAGTACAAGCTTGCGCTTGGAGTATTATCTGGGGAGTGTGGAGCAGCTTCGGGCAGTGCGGTTTGCCCCGGCGGAGGTGGCACAGGATAATCCAGATTATCTTGCATTTCGAGGAAAGGTATATTTTTATAATCCATTGACGTTGGTATATGAGCAGGTGGATTTAAGCAGGCAGAATTTCTGGATCACTGATCTAGAGAAATATCTTGTAAGTAGAGATGGAAGGTATTCAATGATTGTGCAGTACAGCTCAGATTTGATGGATATGGAGCAGTATAAGGAGATCGTTCTGCCGATCGTCTCCGTGATCAGAGGAAAATAGGTGCAGATCATGTTAAAGATTGAAAAGCTGGTGAAAAATTATGGAAAATGCAAGGCACTCAATGGGTTGAGCATGGAAGTGGGAGAGGGAGAGCTATTTGGTTTTATCGGGCCGAACGGAGCTGGAAAGACGACGACGATCAAGATTATGACAGGACTTTTGCGTGCGGACAGCGGCAAAGTATATCTGGATGGCATGGATGCATTAAAGGATGCAGATAAGCTGAAGCAAAAGATTGGGTATGTTCCAGATTTTTTTGGTGTATATGATAATCTGAAGGCGATTGAATATATGGAATTTTATGCCTCCACCTATGGGCTTGTGGGCAGAGAGGTGACAGAGCGATGCTATGAGCTTATGGAGCTTATGGGGCTGGAGGGAAGAGGAGATGTCTATGTGGATGAGCTGTCAAGAGGGATGCAGCAGAGGCTGTGCCTTGCCCGTGCTCTGATTCATAAGCCAGATCTGCTGATTCTTGATGAGCCTTCCTCCGGGCTGGACCCTCGTTCGAGGTTTGAGATGAAAACAATATTAAAGGAGCTTTGTCGGAAAGGAACCACCATCTTAATTAGCTCTCATATATTATCAGAGCTTGCGGAGATGTGTAGCAGCATTGGCATTATCAATAAGGGAGAGCTTTTGCAGCAGGGAAGCATTGAGGAGATTGTCTCTGCGGTCAATATCTCAAATCCGATACTGGTTCGTGTGTGTGATGATCAGAAAAAGACATTGAACTTTCTAAGATCGAATGATATGATTCAGTCACTTGCCATAGATGGGCAAGAATTTCAGTTTACCTTTACTGGATCAGCGAAGGAGGAGGCAGAGCTTTTGCATAGAATGATAAGCAGTGGCATACGAGTGCTTTCCTTTGGCAGAAAGAGGGATAATCTGGAAACAATCTTTATGCAGCTTACAAAGGAAGGAGAGGAGAGCTAATGTCGAATCCAGTCTATCAGAAGGAAATTAAGATGAGCGTAAGGACAGTGCGCTTTGCATTGCTGATTATGACATTTAATGGGATCTTGGCGGTGTTGAGCTTGTTGTCCTTGTATGGCGCGATCAACAGAAGCCGATTTTTTGGAAGTGTGCAGTTTACCAATGTGATTCAGACTTATTCCACGGTGGCATTTATTGAATTTTCGATGTTTATGTTGTTAGTTCCGGCAATTACAGCGGGCAGCATTTCCGGGGAGAAGGAGAGAAGAACACTGGATCTTTTGTTGACCAGCCGGATGAGTGCAGTGTCCATTATTATCGGCAAGCTGACGGCATCGCTTCACATGGTGCGAATATTGGTGATTTCCAGTCTGCCCGTGCTTTCTTTTGTGTTTATCTTTGGAGGGATACGGATTCGTGATCTATTGTCAGTGTTGGTTGCACTGTTGATCACGGGAACCTTTGCGGGAAGTGTTGGGATTTTGTTTTCTACCATCAGCAGAAAGACGACGACCGCCACGGTGCTGTCTTATGGGAGTCTGATCGTTCTGATATTCGGAAGTTATGGAATCCTTATCTTTTTGCAGTACTTAGAAAGCAATAGTATTGGAAATTTTGCCAATGGGATTGGCAGGGGAGTCTATGCGCTGCTTTTAAATCCAGCCTTAACCTTTTGTGCTCTGATCTATGGACAGGTGGGAAGCAGAGATTATATAACGGAGATATGTACAAAGTATGCACCCACAGAGAGCGGTTTTGTGATTGATAATTGGATACCAGTGAGTCTGTGCTTACAGCTTTTGGCATCAGTGCTGTTTTTGTTTTTGGCTGCATGGATATTAAATCCGCTACATGCGATAGCACTGCCGCAGTCGTGGAAGAAAGCGGGAAAGGTGTGGGATAAGGATGAATCGAATTGATTTACATGTACATTCGAGAGAATCGGATGGAAGCTATGCGCCGGCAGAGCTGGTGTCATATGCTCTTGAGAAAGGACTTACGGCGATGGCGCTCACGGACCATGATACTGTGAGCGGGGTGGCGGAGGCGGTGCGTGCCGCGGAGGGGACAGAGCTTTATGTAATACCGGGCGTGGAGCTGTCTGCGGAGTATCAAGGCAGGGATATTCATATTCTTGGATTATTTTTGGATTATCAATCAGAAGATTTTCTCTCTTGTTTGGAGGGATTTAAGGAGGCGAGGGAGAAAAGAAATGAGAAGATGACAGCATTGCTCACACAGCATCATATGCCGCTGACCATGGAAGAGATAAGAGAGGAATTTACAGATGCCGTGCTGACAAGAGCACATTTTGCGCGTATGCTAGTAAAGAAAGGATATGTGCAGAGCTATCAGGAGGCATTTGAGCGATTTTTGGACAATGGGAAACCATGCTATCTGCCAAAAGAGCGTATTTTGCCATGTGACGCAATTCAGATGATCCATCAGGCGAAGGGACTTGCGGTGTTGGCACATCCTCTTTTGTACAAGATGGGCATCGATGGAGTGTACACGTTGGTGGAATATTTAAAGGCGCTTGGACTTGACGGTCTGGAGGCGATCTATTCCATGTACAGCAGAAGGAATGAACAACAGATGAGGGAGCTTGCCGGAAAATATAAGCTTTTGATAACTGGTGGTTCTGACTTTCACGGTGTGTTAAAACCACATATTGGGCTGGGGACAGGCAGAGGAGATCTGTGTGTGCCGGAGGAAATTTTGACAAGCCTTAAACATGCAGCAGAGAAAAAATGGCTGCCCAATAAATTTTGATAAACATAGATATGGAGGAAAAGATGGGAAAAAGAACAGATATTCACAAGATACTTATTATTGGATCAGGGCCGATTATTATAGGTCAGGCGTGTGAATTTGACTATTCTGGCACGCAGGCATGCAAGGCACTTCGCAAGCTGGGATATGAGATTGTGCTGGTAAATTCCAATCCTGCCACAATTATGACAGATCCGGGAATCGCGGATGTCACTTACATTGAGCCGCTCAATGTGAGTCGGCTGACGCAGATAATTAAAAAAGAAAGACCGGATGCTATTTTGCCAAATCTGGGAGGACAGTCGGGATTGAATCTGTGTTCTGAGCTCGCGAAAAAGGGTGTTCTGGATCAATATCACGTAAAAGTGATTGGCGTTCAGGTAGATGCCATTGAGCGCGGGGAAGATCGGATTGAATTTAAGAATACAATGAACAGTCTTGGCATAGAGATGGCAAGGAGCGAAGTTGCTTATTCTGTGGAGGATGCACTCTCCATAGCTGATCGCTTGGGGTATCCGGTGGTGCTTCGACCTGCATATACCATGGGCGGGGCAGGTGGTGGTCTGGTGTACAATGTGGAGGAATTGAAAACTGTGTGTGCCAGAGGACTTCAGGCCAGCCTTGTAGGACAGGTGCTTGTGGAGGAATCTATTCTTGGCTGGGAGGAGCTAGAGCTTGAAGTAGTCAGAGATGCCAATAATAATATGATCACAGTGTGCTTTATTGAAAATATTGATCCGCTTGGTGTGCACACCGGTGATTCATTTTGCAGTGCGCCGATGCTGACCATCTCAAAGGAAGTGCAGGCTCGTCTTCAGGAACAGGCATATAAGATTGTAGAGGCGATTGAGGTGATCGGGGGAACGAATGTGCAATTTGCACATGATCCAGAGACAGATAGAATAGTGGTGATTGAGATTAATCCCAGAACATCACGTTCCTCAGCGCTCGCGTCAAAGGCTACAGGTTTCCCTATCGCTCTTGTGTCGGCAATGCTTGCCGCAGGACTTACACTGGAGGAGATTCCATGTGGAAAATATGGGACATTGGATCGCTATGTGCCAGATGGAGATTATGTGGTTATCAAGTTTGCTCGTTGGGCATTTGAGAAGTTTAAGGGAGTGGAGGATAAGCTTGGCACACAGATGCGCGCTGTGGGTGAGGTGATGACCATCGGAAAGACTTATAAAGAGGCATTTCAAAAGGCGATCCGCAGTCTTGAGACGGGGCGCTATGGACTTGGATATGCAAAGGATTATGCGGAGAAATCAAAGGAGGAACTTTTAAAGCTTCTCTATGTACCGACCAGCGAGAGACAGTTTGTTATGTATGAGGCACTTAGAAAGGGTGCAACCGTAGAAGAACTGTATCAGATGACTAAGATCAAACATTATTTTATTGAGCAGATGAAGGAGCTGGTGGAGGAGGAAGAAGCGATCCTTGCCTATCAGGGACAGATTCCTCCGGCCAAGGTTCTTGTACAGGCAAAGAAAGATGGTTTTTCTGATAAATATTTAAGTATGCTTTTAAAGCTTTCTGAGAAGGAGATACGAGACGCGAGAACTGCGATCGGTGTGACGGAAGCGTGGGAGAGTGTGCATGTGAGTGGCACGGAGGACAGTGCTTATTATTATTCCACCTATCATGTGGAGGATACTTCTTTGTCTGGCACAAACAAGCCAAAGGTTATGATACTTGGCGGTGGACCGAACCGAATAGGACAGGGAATTGAATTTGATTATTGTAGTGTGCATGCTGCTCTTGCTCTTAAGAAGCTGGGCTTTGAGACAATTATTGTCAACTGTAATCCAGAGACTGTCTCCACAGACTATGATACCTCGGATAAGTTATATTTTGAGCCGCTGACCTTGGAGGATGTGCTTAGTATCTATCAAAAGGAGAAGCCTCTGGGAGTTATCGCACAGTTTGGCGGACAGACGCCACTGAATCTTTCTGCGGAGCTTGAGCAGAATGGAGTGAAAATTCTTGGTACTTCCCCGGCGGTTATCGATCTGGCAGAGGACAGAGATCAGTTCCGCGCGATGATGGAAAAGCTTGAGATACCGATGCCAGAGTCCGGCATGGCAGTGAATGTGGAGGAGGCTGTCGAGATTGCTGAGAAGATCGGTTATCCAGTTATGGTGCGCCCATCTTATGTTTTGGGTGGCAGAGGTATGGAGGTGGTCAATAATCAGGAGATGCTTAAGGATTATATGGCGGCAGCAGTTGGTGTTACCCCGGACAGACCGATCTTGATCGATCGTTTTCTGCGTCATGCGACGGAGGTGGAGGCAGATGCCATCAGTGACGGAGAGCATGCTTTTGTGCCGGCAGTTATGGAGCATATCGAGCTGGCAGGAATCCACTCTGGTGATTCTGCTTGTATTATTCCTTCTCTTAATATCTCGGAGGAAAATTTATGCACGATCAAGGATTATACCAGAAGGATAGCAGAGGAAATGCATGTGTGCGGGTTGATGAATATGCAGTATGCGATTGAGAATGACAAGGTATATGTGTTGGAGGCAAATCCAAGAGCTTCAAGAACAGTTCCACTTGTATCTAAGGTATGTAATATTGGGATGGTTCCGATCGCGACAGATATTATTACCAGAGAGATAACCGGAAGACCATCTCCTGTGCCGGAGCTTAAGGAAAAGCATATCACACATTACGGGGTGAAGGAGGCGGTATTCCCATTTAATATGTTCCCGGAGGTTGATCCGATCTTGGGGCCGGAGATGCGATCTACAGGTGAAGTACTGGGGCTTGCGGACACCTTTGGAGAAGCATTCTACAAGGCGCAGGAGGCGACGCAGACAAAGCTTCCGCTTGAGGGAACCGTGCTGATAAGCGTGAACAATGCGGATAAGGCAGAGCTTGCGGAGGTGGCGGAAGATCTCTCCTGTGCGGGCTTTAAGCTGATGGCAACCGGAAATACCTATGAGACAATTAAGAGTGCGGGCTTTGAGGTGACTAAGATCAACAAGATGTATGAGGGGCGCCCCAATATCTATGATGCCATAACAAATCGAGAGGTACAGCTTATTATTAACACTCCGGTGGGAAGTGACAGTGAATACGACGATAGCTATGTGCGCAAGGCTGCCATAAAGACAAAAACACCATATATGACGACCATGGCAGCGGCGAAGGCAGCGGCAAAGGGGATAAGGGAGGTGAAACAGGAGAAAAAAGTAGAAGTAAAAAGTTTGCAAGAGCTTCATAATAGGATTCAATAGGAGGTGTTGGAATGAAATATAGATTGTTGCTGATGGGAAGAAGTAATTCCGTTATGGATGATTTTTTCAAGAAGATGTTGAACAGCTTTGAAGTGATAAGTACCTCCGCACGATATGAAGACATTATCTGCCATATCAAATATTTTAGGCCAGACGCGTTTGTATATTGCCTTAACAAGGAGTCGAGGGAGACGATCAATAACATTGCCACAATAAAGTATAAGTACAAGATTCCCTTTATTGTGATTGGAGCAGAGGAAGAATGTGTAGAGTTTGAGAAAATCGCTGTGAATGTCTCCGATCTGATCTTGGTGAAGCCTTTGACAGCCAGCTTTATTCAGGAGAGAGTGATCCGTTTTATGGAGAGCCGCCCAGAGCCAGATGAGATGGAAGTGGATAACAAAGGGCCATTTTTCGAGGTACAGGAGCCGGAGCCAGAGCCGCGCAAGCATATATTGGTGGTAGATGACAGTGTAATTATGCTAAAGGTGATCAAAGAGCATCTATCCAATCAGTATGATATTGCAACTGCCACCAGCGGTAGAATAGCGTTGCGCTTCCTAGAGAGAAAGATGACAGATCTTGTGCTGTTGGATTATCAGATGCCGGAGGAGGACGGCGTCGCTGTTCTGGAGAAGCTGCGAGCAAATGAGGCGACAAAGGATATCCCTGTGATCTTTCTCACGGGGATCACGGAGAGAGATAAGATACAGAAGGCTCTTGTGATGAAGCCGCAGGGATATCTGCTAAAGCCGATTGACAAGGAGAAGCTGCTAGAGGCAATACATAATGTGATTGGATAGAAAGGGTATATAGCAGAGGGAAGGGGGCCCTTGGTGTATGGAGGATTTGAGGCTGCAATTAACGGATTTAATAGATATGGACACCTTGCAGAGGATACAGGACGCCTTTTCCAAGCTGACGGGCTTTGCTGCGCTCACCACAGATGCAGATGGGGTGCCTGTCACAGATGGAGTAAATTTTACTGATTATTGTATATTGACAAGAAACTCGAAGATAGGGTGTAGACGCTGTGAAAATTGTGCTAAGTACGGGGCGGATCAGGCGCTTCGCGAGGAGAGAAGCTATATCTATATCTGCCATGCTGGTCTGATTAATTTTGCTTCGCCAGTTATGGCAGATGGAAGGATTGTGGGCTGTTTTATCGGCGGGCAGGTGCAGATAGAGCCGGTGGATATGTTATATGTCGAGCAGGTCGCAGCAGAGATTGGGGCAAACCCGGATAAGTATATTGAGGCAGCTAAGAAAATCTGTATTGTCGAGCAGGAGACAATAGAGAGGGCTGCCGATTTTCTCTATACGATCTGTGATATAATGTCCAATATCGCTTATAATAAGTACCGTGTTTATCGCGCCAATATTGAGATAGAGCGATCGGCTAATATGAAGTCTGATTTTCTTGCCAACATGAGCCATGAGATAAGGACGCCGATGAATGCGGTGATTGGAATGGCAGAGATGGCGCTTCGGGAGAACCTTCCTCCATCGGCAAGGGAGTATGTCAGCCAGATCAAAGAATCAGGAAAAACTCTTCTCGCGATCATCAATGATATTCTTGATTTTTCAAAGATAGAATCAGGAAAAATGGATATTCATGAGGTGGAGTACGAACCTATGTCCGTGATCAATGATGTCAGTAATGTTGTGAAGACAAGACTTCAGGAAAAGGATGTGGAGCTGATTTTTAATGTCTCTCCAAAGCTTCCAAACAAGCTTATGGGAGATAGCATCCGTATCAAGCAGGTACTATTAAATATTGCCAACAATGCAGCAAAATTTACCTCCAAAGGAAAAATTGAGGTTCGGATGGAGTGTTTGACAAGGTATCGTGATGAGGTGCAATTGCGTGTAGTTGTAGAGGATACCGGGATCGGGATCAAGAAGGAAGAGCTTGGTAAGCTGTTTCAGTCATTCCAGCAGCTAGACAGCAAGAGAAATAGGGAGATCGAGGGGACAGGGCTGGGGCTTGCCATTTCCAAACGGTTGTTATCCTTGATGCATGGGCGTATCTGGGTGGAGAGCGAATATGAGAAGGGAAGCAGATTCTATTTTGTGATTCCACAGAAGGTGATCGACAAAACGCCAAGCATTTCTATTAAGGAGCCGGAGCTTATCTATGCCACGGGTATTATTGCTAATTCATATGTGAGAAGTCAGCTTTATATAGATATGGAAAGGCTGGGGGTAGAGTACTGCGATTTTGATTTAGAGAAGGGGCTTCCTGAGTCTGCAGATGGGAAAAGGGTATTTCTTTTTATTGAAAAGGAGAGGTTCACGCCTCTTCTGGAAGAGTTTGTGAGGAATACTCATCAAATAACAGCAGTACTGTTGGAGAATTTTTCTGATATGATAACATATGAGAATATTCCCAATCTTTTGACTCTTAAAAAACCGATCTATGTTCTAAATATTGCCATGGTGTTTAATAACGAGGAAATGTGCTGCGAGGATGAAGTGTGTGATAAGGATTTTGAGTTTATTGCGCCAGAAGCAGAGATTCTTATTGTGGATGATAATCCAATTAATCTGACAGTGGCGGAGGGATTGTTGGAGCCTCTTCAGATGAAGATAGACAGGGCGCTTAGCGGCAAGGAGGCTGTGGAGAAGATCTCCGGCCACCGCTATGATATTGTATTTATGGATCATATGATGCCGCAGATGGATGGTGTGGAGACCACCCGCATTATTCGGCGTTTTCATGAGGAGTACAATGATGTTCCCATTATCGCACTTACGGCTAACGCGGTGGAGGGAACAAAGGAGATGTTCTGCAGAGAGGGAATGAATGATTTTGTAGCCAAGCCAATTGAGATTCGCATGATGGTGGCGACAGTTAAGAAATGGCTGCCTGAGACAAAGATTAAGAAAAAGTACAGAGCAAAGGAAGTGGCAGAACATATAGTATCGTCAAGTCTTAAGGATATCGAGATCGGTGATCTGGATGTGGCAGCAGCGATGAGTCTTTTGGGCAGCGAAAAATTATTCTGGGCAGTGATAAAGGATTATTATCGTGTGATTGACAAAAAGGTGAAGCTGATAAGGGAGATGGAGCAGCAGGAGGACTGGGCGGGCTATACCATCGAGGTGCACGCCCTGAAAAGTGCCTCAAGGCAGATTGGAGCCAGTGCTCTGTCTGAGCAGGCGGCAGCTATGGAAAAGGCAGGTCATGCAAAGGATGCGGAGCAAATTCATCGGTGTACGGGTGCTCTTTTGAAAAAGTATGCCTCCTATGAGCCGATATTAAGGCCCTTCTGTGAGGAACAGAAAAAGGATGCGGAAAAGGAAAAAATCTCTGAGGAGAAACTTTTGGCATGTTTTGAGGAAATGAGGCTTGCTATCAGTGATCTGGATATGGATCAGATGGATGCGGTAATTCAGGAGATGGAGCGGTACAGCTATCAAGAAGGACAGAAGGAGCTTTTTGCACAGCTTAAGGAGGCTGTGGAGGAGATGGATGTCGATGCCTGTGAGGAGATATTGGATAACTGGAAAGCAATGCAATAGAAAGATGTAGAGAGTATATGTGTAATTTTCTGATTGACAAGTGGTCAGTAGATTAGAATAGAAAATAGTGGACAGCTTTCCATATCGTGGACAGCCAATTTTATCCAAAGCCCTCTTTGCGCTTTACGGAAGTTCTTATGGAGATTATAATAGGGAGTGTAAAGAAATCAAAAAGGAGAGGCATAGGAAGGATATGAAAAAAGTTGTTTTATTTTTTATTTTGAACCAATTTGCTGATTGGGAAGCTGCTTATCTGTCTTCTGCGCTGCGAAGCTTGGGAAAGGATCGGTATATTGTAAAGACAGTTTCTCTGACAAAGGATAAAGTACAATCCATAGGAGGATTTCAGATTTTGCCGGATTATGATATTTCATCTATGCCGGAGGAATATGAGGCATTGATCCTGATTGGCGGAATGACATGGAGGGAGACAGACACAACGCAGATAGGGAAAATGGTTGAGAAGGCGTCCGAGCAAGGAAAGATAATTGGCGGAATTTGTGATGCATCGGCATTTCTTGGAACAACGGGAATTCTCAACAAAGTAAACCATACAAGTAATGAGCTTGAAGAGATAAAAGAGTGGGCAAAGGATGCTTACACCGGAGAGTCAAGGTACATAAGGAAGCAGGCAGTGCGAGATGGAAGGATTGTCACGGCAAATGGCACGGCATCGCTGGAGTTTTCCAGAGAAGTGCTTTTGGCATTGGAAGCTGCACCGGAGAATGAGATAATGGATTGGTATCGGTTTCATAAGCTTGGATATTATGAAGCGTCTGTGCCAGATATGTAGAAAAATAGAGGGATTCTTATTTATTTCTTATTAAATTTATAGAATAATTAATAGATTTTGAAAGAAAATTAGCTTTCTTTTTGCTCGTTGTTGATTTATCAGATATCTTGTGATAAAATTTTGTTATATTAAGATAACACGGAAATAGAATTATCATAAATATAAGGAGGTATCTGATATTGAAAAGTTTAATTGTCAACCCAGTGAATCAGTTTGAGATGGTGGACAGGCCAAAGCCGGTTGCTTCTGGCAAGCGTGTGGTGATTAAGACCAAATACGCAGCTATTTGCGGAAGTGATAAGATGATGTGGGATGGTGCAGGTGTTGGGTTGGTGCTAGGACATGAGTTTAGTGGGTATATTGAGGAGCCGGGAGATTATCCATTTAAGAAGGGTGATCGTGTCTGTGCAGCAGAGTTTAACCCCTGTGGAGAATGTGATTTTTGTAGATCAGGAAGAGAACAGCTATGTAAGCAGATGATGGTTGATAATCCGGGGGTTTCTATGGATGGAGCTTTTGGCGAGTATGTATCTGTGAGAGGAGATTTTGTTTGTCCAATTCCTGATGATGTGCCGCTGGAGCTGGGAGCTATTGCGGAGCCTGTGGCAGTCTCCTTGCATGGAGTGAAATACTGTAATATTAAAAAAGGAGATTCCATTCTTATCTGGGGCAATGGGCCGATTGGTATTTATGCGGCAGCTTGTGCTAAGGTGCTGGGAGCAGAGACAGTCTATATGGTTGGGCGTAATCCCGGAAGAGTGACATTCTGTAAAAAGTTTGATTTTGTGGACGATTGTCTTAGTGTAAAGGATGCTGATTTTGAGGAGAAGCTGAAAGCTTGCACCCCAGAGGATGGCTTTGCAGGAGCAGTGGATTGTCTGGGATTATCTGAGTACGATCAGTTAGTTAGCTTGGTAAGATCAGGAGGAAGTATTGTCATGCTTGGTATGCATGCACAGACAGCAACATTTTCACCGATGCCGATGTACTTAAAAGAATTATCCATACATACAGGCTTATATTTTACTTGGGAGGACTATAAAGAAGCAGTGAAGATGCTTTGTGAGCATAAGGATGTATTTTTGCCGACGATCACAAACAAGATACCTCAGGATGCTAAAGTAGTACAGGATATGTTTATAAAGCTATTCCAGTCGGGGAATAATGATGAGTGTAAAGTATTGTTAGAATACGAGGATTGAAAAACTAAATAAGTTTTACATATCAAGCAGGGGAAGAGATGTCCCCTGCTTTTTCGTGCACAGTTCTGTACAACTGCTGTTAAAAATGGATGTATCATTTTCTGGAAGGGTCCGTCCTGCGAACTGCCTATGGTCCTCCGTCACCCCGCTCCCGCTTAGTGAAAAACGTAACGGATACTAAGCTCGTGAAAAACCTCGCTAAGTACCAACGTTTTTCAATAGGTTCCTTGAGGACCACAGGCAGTTCGCCGGACTGTTTTTATCAGTTAGGCAAAACACGCTGTAGCTCTGTTTGTACAAGGATTGATAGACAGTTTTTGTTGTCTTCTTAAACAAAATTTCATGATTTATAAATACAAATAAGTGAAACATGAAATAGAGTTACAAATATATGAAGAATCACAGCGTATCTGAACGATTCAATAAAAGTAGTATAGCCCGTCCGCTGTTTTCCTCAAGGAACCTATTGAAAAACGTCGGTACTTAGCGAGGTTTTTTACGAGCTTAGTATCCGTTACGTTTTTCACTAAGCGAAAGCGGGGTGACGGAGGAAACAACGGACTGGCTATACGAACCCTTTCCGAAAATGATAAAGGAAAACTCATCCTACAAAAAGTTATAGAAAGTGAATAAAAATCACTCCGAAAAAGTATACCTTTTCGGAGTGATTTTTCTATGTGCTATTTTACCATATTTCATGGCTTTTGCAAGTACTTTTTTTAGAGAATTTTATACAAAGTGCACAAAAGAGGTATCATTCTCAAAAGGTATACTTTTTGAGAATGAATAATGATTGGTATGATCTGAGTATCAGATATTTCTTCAAATCTTATATGAGATAGTGGCTTTTGTGTTATTAGATGTAAAACAGGCAGACTCTGCGGAGTATGTCCGTGGGTACAGTACCGCCCGGAGAAGATCATTAGAGTAGTAGTTTGGGAAAATGGAAAGATAGTTGTACTGGGAGTTATTAAATTATTAGAAAAATATTAATTTTCTAAGACAGAAGGAGCATACGATGAATTTCAAATCAGATCCAAGATTTGAAGGAATTGAGCCATTTAAGGAAAAGATTTGGCTGAGTAGTCCTACAATGCATGGAAAAGAGTTGCAGTATATTACAGAAGCATATCATACAAACTGGATGAGTACAGTTGGAGAAAATATTGATGAGCTAGAGAGAGTAACTGCTGAATATATAGGTGTAAATTATGCGGTGGCCTTGTCATCTGGCACGGCCGCTCTGCATCTTGCCGTCAGACTTGCAGGAGAGAAATTGTATGGTGTTTCTAAAATTGGACATGGCGCATTAGAGGGACGAAAGGTTTTTTGCTCAGATATGACTTTTAGCGCCACGGTGAATCCTGTGGCTTATGAAGGTGGAGAGGCGATTTTTATTGATACAGAATATGATACATGGAATATGAATCCCGATGCATTGACCAGAGCATTTGAGATCTATCCCGATGTCAAGCTTGTAATTATTGCTCATCTTTATGGGATTCCGGGGAAAATAGAAGAAATAAAAAAAATATGCAAAGAACATAATGCATTGATGATTGAGGATGCTGCGGAGAGTTTAGGCGCTACATATAATGGGAAAAAGACGGGCTGCTTTGGAGATTATGGAGTAATTTCTTTTAATGGAAATAAGATAATTACAGGATCATCAGGAGGAATGTTTCTCTGTAAGGATCAGGAGTCAGCAGATAAAGCAAGAAAATGGAGCACACAGAGCAGAGAAAATGCTTTATGGTACCAGCATGAAGAGATTGGCTATAATTATAGAATCAGTAATGTGGTTGCGGGAGTGGCACGGGGACAATTTGAGTATCTACAGGAGCATATAGATTTAAAACAAAGAATTTATATGCAGTACAAGAGAGGCTTTGAGGGACTGCCTGTCAGTGTGAATCCATATAATACAGAATATAGTATTCCTAATTTTTGGCTGTCATGCTTGATCATTGATGAAGATGCTATGTGCCCTACATTGAGAGGAGAACAAGATAGCTTGTATATTCAAAGCAATAGAAAAAGCTGTCCTACAGAATTATTAGAACTATTGGATTTGCTTCATGCAGAAGGGCGTCCCATATGGAAGCCAATGCATATGCAGCCAATTTATAGAATGAATGATTTCATTACGACAAACGGTTCAAAAAGAGGAAAGAAGATTCAGGATAAAGCAACAGAAAAATCGGATGATGTAAGTGCTGATATATTTCGTAGAGGAATTTGCCTGCCATCAGATATAAAGATGACAAAAGAACAGCAGGAGAAAATTATAGAGATGATTCGTCGGTGTTTTATATAAGAAAGTGCACAGGGAGAGATTCTATATGAAAGGGCTTGTGATTATTGGTGCATCTGGACATGGAAAGGTGGCAGCAGATATTGCGGCAAAAATAGGATATGAAAAAATAGTATTTTTAGATGATAATTATCTGATAAAAGATTGCCTGTATTATCCAGTGGTTGGATCAGTGAAGGATGCAAGAGAGTATATGGGATTTGATTTCTTTGTCGCTGTAGGGGATGGAAAGACACGAAAAATAATACAGGAAGATTTAATAAAAGAAGGATGTAATATTGTATCTCTCTTTCATCCAGAAGCAACGATAAGTTCTTTTGTCAATATTGGGGTGGGAACAATTGTGGTTGCAGGAGCAGTTATTAATTCTGGGACAATAATAGGTTCAGGATGTATAGTAAATACTTCTTCATCTATAGATCATGATTGTAGAATAGGAAATTACAGTCATGTTGCCGTCGGAGCTCATTTGGCAGGAGGGGTTGAGGTTGGCTCTGGTTCATGGATTGGTGCGGGAGCGATTATCAATAATCAAGTTTTCATTTGTGAGAATTGTATGATTGGTGCAGGTGCAGTGGTCATTCATAATATCGAGATTCCGGGTACATATATGGGGATTCCGGCAAAAAGAAAACAGAGAGAAATATAGAATATAAAAGAAAGAAGAATAAGGATAGTAAGATATGGTGGTACTTGTGATAGCACCGCATCCTGATGATGAAATTATAGGTGTTGGCGGGACAATAGCAAAAAGAACGGCAAATGGTGATGATGTATATGTATGTATTGTCACAAAAGGATACGCCCCTTTATTTGATGAGAATTTTATTATGCAGGGCAGAGAAGAATGTCAGGAAGCAGATAGATTATTGGGTGTTAAAGAAACGATATTTTTGGATTTTCCTGCTGTGGCATTGGAGACAGTTCCTCGTTATGAATTGAATGGATGTATTAGGAAGGTTATACAGAATATTCAGCCTGATGAAGTGTATATTCCTCACAGAGGTGACATGCAGTTAGATCATCAATTGGTGGCGGACGCAGCTATGGTTGCACTTCGCCCCAAATATGAGCATTGTGTGAGAAGAATATATTGTTATGAGACATTATCTGAGACAGGATGGAATATTCCTAATTCTGTGAATGAATTTATACCAACAGTATATGAAGATATAAGCGGTACGATAGAAAAGAAATTAACGGCTATGCATAAATTCAAGTCTCAGACATCAGATTTTCCAAATGCCAGATCCATAGAAGCTATCAAAGCGTTGGCAAATTTTAGAGGCGCTACAGTGACAGTGAATGCTGCTGAAGCATTTAGTTTAATTAGGGAAATTAAGAGGTAGCAGGATGTATCGCAATTATATTAAAAGATGGATGGATATTTTCTTTTCAGCTAGTGCAATTATTATTCTTCTTCCAGTCTTTTTGATTCTTGCTTTTTTGATTGGAATGGATATGGGATTTCCAATTATATATAAACAAGAGCGTGTTGGAAAAGATGAAAAAATATTTGTGTTGTATAAGTTTAGAACCATGAATAACAAAAGAGACAGAAAGGGACATTTGCTGCCAGATAGATTTCGCATTACAAAGTTGGGTAAATTTCTGAGAGGAACAAGCTTAGATGAGCTTCCTGAGTTAGTTAATATTTTAAAAGGTGATATTTCGATAGTTGGTCCAAGACCGCTTCTTGTTGCATATTTGCCTTATTATACAGACTATGAGAGACAGCGTCATAATGTTAGAGGGGGTCTGACTGTTCCAGAGGTTCTTTATAATAATATTATGCCGACATGGGAGGAGCAGTTTGCATATGAGGTTGACTATGCAAATAATTATAGTTTTTTTATGGATTTAAGAATTATTTTTAAGACAGTAACAGGATTGATTGTAAGGAATCAAAAAAACTATGGTCTATATATAAGACAACCATTGACAGAGGAGCGAAAGACACAAAATGAAAAAAGTAATTGCCATACATCAGCCTGATTACATTCCATGGCTGGGCTTTTATTATAAAATGGCACATTGTGATACATTTGTATATTTGGATGATGCACAATATTCGAATGAGGCAGATCATAATGTCAATGTGATTAAGACTTCACAGGGTGCATACCGGTTGAAAATACCTGTCAAACAGCATTTGGGTGATCTGATATGTAATGTTCATACAAAAGATGAGTTAAAGTGGAAGGATAAGCATTTAAAGACAATCACGATGAATTATTGTAGGGCATCTTTTTTTGATAAGTTTTTTTCTGATTATGAAAAGATTATCAGAAAGGAATATCGTTCGATTGCAGATTTGAATATGGAGGTAAATCGATATATATGCGAAGGATTTGGCATATGTCCTAATATTATAAAAAGCTCTGATATGCAGATACATTCGGCAAAAGAGCAGAGAGTGATTGACATATGTATTAGGGCAGGGGGAGATACTTATCTTTCTGGAACAGGAGCAAGAGTATATCAGCAGGAAGAGCATTTTATTAATCAGGGATTAAGACTTGAGTATATCGATTACAAACCGATAAGCTATCGTCAATTATGGCCCAAAGTAGGATTTATGCCAAATATGTCGGTAATCGATTTTGTTTTTAACTGTGGTTTTGATTGGGAATATGTAGAAAAACAGGTTAAGGAGCTGAATAATGGAAATAGGGAGTTTTATTGAGCTACAGCTTCCACAGGAAGGTGAATGGTTTGGATCTGTTTCTGATAGAAGCATCGCCCGGTTAAACAGTGGACGAGCTGCGATATATTATGCACTTTTGTTGACTCAATGTGAAGAAATATGGGTGCCGTACTATCAATGTGAATCGGTAAAAACTTTTTTATTAAAAAAACATATAAAAATTCATTATTATCATATTGATAGAGATTATAAACCCACAGATATTAGACAATCGGAAAATGAGGCAGTACTGATTGTCAATTATTTTGGAATATTATCATGTGATAAGATACAGCATATTTCAGAACAATATAGACATGTGATAGTAGATAATTCTCAGGCATTTTTTTCTCCACCATTAGAGAATTGCTATAATGTGTATTCTGCAAGGAAATTTATTGGCTCACCAGATGGCGCATATGTGATTGGACATAAAGCAGACAGGCTGATGGGACAATTGAAGCAGGGATATTCGTCAGATACTTCATTATTTTTATTACAAAGAATTGAATATGGATGTGCAGGGAGAGCGTATCAGGCCAGACTATTAAATGAACAGAGAATTGATAAGGAAGATGTTATGATAATGTCTCCACTTACACAATATATACTGAGAGGAACAGATTATATATTAATAAAGAAAAAAAGAAGAGAAAATTTTGAATATGTCAATAGTCTGTTAAATCGTATAAATTGTATTGATGCAATGCATGATTACGCTGACTTATGTGTTCCGATGATTTATCCGCTTGTTGTTGAGAATGATTTCTTAATGGATTATTTATTGCAATTGGGGCATTATCAGGGGCACTGGTGGAATGATATAAGAGATATATTGCCAGAGGATTTCTTTGAGCATTATCTTGCAAGATATATGATACCGGTAACGATAGATCAGCGCTATGATAGGAAAGTATTAAAAACTTTGTGTGAGGCGATAATAAAGTTTGTTGAAGAGAGCAAATGGTAAGAACAAAAAGGAAAAGGGATAATAATGTCTTTAGATAAAGAAAAATATGGAAGCTATGAATTATATAATGGCATCACCGTACATCAAATGCAAAATAAGATGATAGATATTCTAAAATATTTTATAAAGGTTTGTGAAGAAAATAATCTTCGGTATTGGTGTGGAGGCGGAAGTATGCTGGGAGCCATCAGACATCAAGGATTTATTCCGTGGGATGATGATATAGATGTCTTTATGCCAAGACCAGATTATGAAAAGCTGTATACAGTTTGGAATCAAATTGGTGACAGAAGAAACTATTCGTTGTTCAGAACAAATCGCAACAAAAACATGCATACGGCGAATATGCATTTGGTGGATATTCACACGACCTTTATTAATAGACACAATAGAGAGGAGGATATTCCGCATGGAGTATATATTGATATTGCTCCTTTTGATGGATGTCCCGATAATATAATATTGCGAGGTGTTCAGATTTATCACGCTGTTTTATTTTCTATTTTTAATGTACAAAGATTGCCAGATAATCAGGGAGATTTGTTAAAAATACCAGTGAAGATATTATTATCTCTTGTAAAAGACCCAGAGAAGCGATATAGAATTTGGAAAAAACATGAAAAAGAGATGGCCAAATATAATTATGATGAATGTAGGTATGTCAAGGAAATTATGACATCATTCAAGGGCCTTTTTCGATTGTACCCAAAGAAGTATTTTAGAAGAAGAGATGTTGCTTTTGAAGATATTACAATACGAATACCATATAATGCAGAGACATATTTGAGGAGGATTTATGGGGATTATATGAAGCTTCCCTCAGAAGAAAAACGCATGCTTAGATTTGATGATATTTTGTTTATTGATCTTGCTCACTCATATCAAAAATATAAAGGTATATATTATTTGACAGGAAAAGAAAAATGAGTTTAGAAATGTGTGTTCTTATGAGTACTTACAATGGCGAAAAATTTCTTGCAGAGCAGATAGATAGTATATTGGCTCAGAGAGATGTGAAGGTCCATTTGCTGGTGCGGGATGATGGTTCGTCAGATAAAACATGTGAGATATTAGAGAAGTATTGTGGACAGGAGAAATTATCTTGGTATTCAGGTAAGAATCTGGGGGTAGCGAAGAGCTTTTGGGATTTATTAAAAAAAGCTCCAGAATCAGAATATTATGCTTTTTCAGATCAGGATGATATATGGGAAATAAATAAATTAATCTGTGCTGTCAGACAGATAAAAAAATCAAATATGGAGAGACCCGTGTTATATTTCTCAAATAAAACATTGGTAGATACCGAATGTAAGCCTCTTTATAGAAAGGATGAACGTGTGCGGGGTGTAACACTTAATTATTCTTTTTTAAAGGGATTTGCTTCAGGATGTACAATGGTTTTTAACAAGTCATTGTATTATGAATTAATTCGATATGAACCTCAAGTTATGACAATGCATGATTCATGGATTCTGAAGGTGGCAGGCGCGGTAGGTACAGTGATGTATGATAAGACGCCTCATATTTTATATAGGCAGCATGGAAACAATACCGTTGGAAACCAGACGAGAATAAAGCATTTTAAACGGCATATTAGAAATATTACATATTATCGTTATGATAATATGAGATCTATTATGGCTCGACAGTTGTTAGATTATTATGGTCATCAGATGAAACCGCGGGATAAAAAATATTGTTTTCTTTTGGCTCATATGAGAGAATCGTTTTATTTTAGGTGCTTGCTAGTTTTTTCTGGCTATCTGAAAACGCAACATCCGATAGATGTTATAGGTTTTAAGATATTTATTTTATTGGGGTGGCTTTAATTTCTGAAATTGCAGTAAACGATTATATTGTGAATGGAGAAAAAATGTTTTTATTATTGCTTGGTGTCTTGATTTTTATCTCTTATTTTCTGGGAAATTTTAATTATTCAAAAAGAAAACGAGATGAGTTGTTAATAGGATCTATAATAATAGTCTGCTTCTCAGTGATGATGGCGTGGAGACCATTAGAATTTCCAGATACCAGAGGATATAATGAGATTTTTCAAAGAATTAATTGGAAAGAGTATTATGGATTTGATCCGTTTGGAGAGATTTTTACAGTTGAATATGGATTTTTATATTTTATGAGATTTGTCAAACAGATTGTGAATAATGTTCATATTTTTTATCTAAGTCTAAATCTGCTTACTTGCTTTCTTTTTATGTATGGAGCGAAACGGGTTACAGAACATGTTTTGAATCGCAGATTTAACTATCTTGTGGTACTCGCTGTGTATATGTCATATTTTGGAATGTATTATACAGGAATTGCTATTCGACAGGGATTGTCATTATCTTTAAGTGTATGTTGTATTCCTCTGATAAAGGAAAGAAAATATATAAAAGTGTGTATTTTATTCATATTGTCTTTTTTGATTCATAGATTGGCGGTAGTTAATATTGGAGTATTTTTTATATTTATCTTTTTTAATCAGGATTTTGGACGAAAAATATATTTTATCGTTTGGTCGATCTGTGGATTATATTTATTATTTAATACAAGCACATTTATACAGGAGGCATTTGCCGGAATATTAAGTAGAATATTGCCTTTGATACATATGGAATCTTTTATGTATTATATTACAGATTACATGCAGGATGTATTTCAAATATCAAAATTAAATATATTTTTATGGTTGTTTGTTGGTCTCCTTACATTTTATAACAATAAAGGTGGAAATATAAAGTGCTTACTTAACATTGTCTATGCAGGTCTGATCTTATCCATTCTTCTTTATACTATGAAAGGTTCCAGCAGAATATATGATTACTTTACAATATATTCTGTAATGATAGTTGGGTGTGCGATGAGTAAAATAAGAATGTTAAATATGAAACTGACAAGTTTGTTGATAAATTTTAGCATTTTTGGGGTTATGACAGCTAAGATATTTTTGATGTATATTATAGTATTTTAAAAGTATTGTTGGCATGTAAAACAAAAGTGAACTATTTGATTAGAAAATTTGGGAGTAGATATGAATATTGGTATTATTTTTGCAGGCGGAGTTGGCAGTAGAATGAACACACGGGAAAAGCCCAAGCAGTTTCTTAATCTATATAATAAGCCTATTATTATATATACATTGGAACATTTTGAAAATAACCCAGATATTGATGCAGTTGTCGTAGCATGTGTGAGTGATTGGATGTCGTATCTTGCAGAATTGCTGGAACATTTTCAGATACATAAGGTGAAAAAAATAGTGCCGGGCGGCATGACAGGACAAGAATCTATCTATCATGGCTTGCTGGCGGCGAGGGAGATTTCAGAAGAAAAGAATCCGGTGGTGTTAATACATGATGGCGTTCGTCCTCTAATTAACAGCCAACTGCTGACGGAGTGTATAGATTCTGTAAAAAAGTATGGAAATGCGATAGTTTCAGGAAAAGTTACGGAAACAATCACAGTGATTGATGAAAGTGGAGGTGTTGATATTGTGGTTCCCAGAGATCAGTCAAGAGTTGCAAAAGCACCGCAATGTTTTAGACTATTAGATATTATAGCAGCACATGAGCAGGCTAGAAATGACAGAAAAAAAGATTTTATTGATAGTTGTACCATGATGACACATTATGGATATAAGATGCACCTGATTGATGGACCTGATGAAAACATTAAGATAACTACACCCAGCGATTATTATTCCGTGAGGGCGATACTGGATGCCAAGGAAAATGCTCAGATATATGGGGCATGGTAATAGTGAATAAAAGAATGAAAAAAATATTAAAAACAATATATAGAAGACTGAAAAATATTGAGAGAACCTATGAGTATTATGAGATAAAAAAATTGTTGGCGAAAGAAAATTTTTCCGCTGTCAGAAATGAAAAACCCGATACAATAAAAAATATTGTATTTATAATTCCCGGAATGGTGGCGCACGCCGGTGGACATACGTCAATATTGAGATTAGGATCAAAGTTATGTGATTATGGCTACAATATTTCTTATGTATCCTATGGAAGTCAGTCAATATCAGAGATGAAAAAAAGTGCCAGCTTAAACTTAGAAAATTATAAAGGATTCTTTTATGATAGTTCCTATATCAAAAAAATATCAGGTGATGTTATTGTTGCGACAAACTGGAGATCTGTATATATAGCGAAGAAAATTCCGGGCTATAAGATATATTTTATACAAGATTATGAACCATATTTTTATAGTTTGGGAGATTATTATTTCTTGGCAAAATATACATATGATATGGGATTCCATATGATAAGTTTAGGTAGTTGGAATAAGAGTGTTATAGAAAAAAATTCATATTATAATAATAGAAAAATAGATGTAATTGATTTTCCATATGAAAAAACGGAGTATAAGAATGGAAAGAGAGATTTCTCTTTATATAAAGAAAAAAAAGAAATCAAAATAGCTGTATATATAAAAGATGAAGAAAAACGGTTGCCTTATATGAGTCAGTTTTTATTGTCAAATTTGGCAGAGGAATTTAAAAAGAATGGAAAGAAATTACATGTGCTCTATTTTGGACTTGATCCATTATTTAAAGTACATTATGGAAAAAATATAGGAAAGCTATCCAAAAAACAGCTTAATCAACTTTATCAAAATGTGGATTTTGGCATGGTTGCATCTATGACAAATATTTCTCTTATTCCATATGAGATGATTGCTGCAGGTCTGCCGGTTATAGAATTTATAGAGGGAAGCTTTTCGGCATTTTTTCCAGAGAACAGTGCAATATTGACTAATTTTAATGCAAGTACACTATATAGAAGGTTATCTGATGCAATGATAAATTGGCAACAGCTCCGTGACTCGCAGATAAATGCAATAAAATATATTCAGCAATACAGCTGGGATAAAACAGTGAAGCAGTTTGCAGATATACTGGAAAATATTAGACAATAAAAGAGGGGTGAAAGACAGAGAGGATGAAGCATATAGCTTTTTTGCTTGCAAATTATTCGGGGGATGGAGGGACGACGAGAGTGACCTTTTATTGTGGACAAAAGCCTATCAAAAGTCACATAAGATTAAGACCATATACAATCCTATTACAGTCAAAGTAGATGGAAAAGCTGATATTTATTCAAAACAAATTATTGCAATTGGGCATTTATCGGAAGAAAAGGGATTTGATATGCTTCTGGAAGCATGGAAATTATGTGATAGAAAATTGGGAGAGTGGAAATTGGTGATTATTGGGGAAGGGAAGGATAGAAAGAAATTAGAAGATTTTATTTTAGATAATAAGCTTATCAATGTTGAGCTTTGTCCTTTTCAGAAAGATATTTCTCAATTTTATAAAACAAGTTCAATTTTAGCTTTTTCTTCAAGACATGAGGGGTTTCCTCTAGTTATGGTTGAATCTCAGGCATATGGATTGCCTGCGGTTGCATTTAATTGTGAAGTGGGGCCAAAAGAGTATTTTCAAAATGAATACAATGCCTTGACAGTCGAGGTGGGAGATATAGATGGATTTGCGGATGCTTTATTACATTTGGCTAATCATATAGAGATAAGAGAACAGATGTCACGTAACGCAATTCGTTCAGTGGAGGCATTTCAATTAGAAGATATTATTATACAGTGGTTGCAAGTACTAAAGGAGCTTGGAATCAATGATAACAAAGATAATGAGGGGTATTGTTTAAAATGACAGGGGAATTATATGAGAAAAATAGATATTTTCATGAGGATATCAGGGATATTTGTAAAGTGAATTTTATTCCTTGGGAGCAGCTAGCCGAAAGCTCTATTTTGATCACTGGAAGTACAGGATTAATTGGTTCTATGTTGGTTGGAACATTAGTGTACCTGAATAAAATAAAACATATCAATAGCTCCATTTTCTGTCTGGTAAGAAATGAGAAAAGGGCAAAAGAAAAATTAAGGAGTATGTCAATTGATATAGAAGATATTTGTTTTTTGGAGGGATGTGTAGAACATTTACCGCAGATAAATGATACCATTGATTTTATTATACATGGCGCGAGCCGAACATCCAGCAGGGAATTTATTACAAATCCGGTAGAGGTTATCGAGACATCAGTAATTGGTACAAAGAATTTACTAAATTTTGCCAAGGAAAAAGGGGTAAAAAGACTACTTTATATGTCTAGCATGGAGGTATATGGATACCCACAACAAGGATGCCGTGTTACTGAGAAGCATGCTGGAGCTTTAAGCCCACTGGAGATCAGGAATAGTTATCCTATCAGTAAACAGTTGTGTGAGGTTTTATGTTGTGCATTTTGCAGTGAGTATAATGTACCGACAAGTATTATAAGGTTGACACAGACGTTTGGTCCGGGCGTACATATCTGTGATAAGAGAATTTTTGCATATTTTGCAAGATGTGTAAAGAATAGAGAAGATATTATTTTAAGAACAATGGGTGATACAAAAAGAAGCTATTTGTACATTGCAGATGCTGTGACGGCAATTTTTACTGTACTTTTTAAAGGAGCGGATGGTCAGGCATATAATGCGGCAAATGAAAGAACATTTTGCTCTATTTATGAGATGGCAGAGCTTGTGGCGGTAGATAACGATATACAGTTAAAAATTGAATTAGACAATAATGTCGATCGCGGATACGCCAATACTCTATATATGGATCTTGATACAACACTTCTTCAATCGATAGGATGGAAGATGATTGGGGAAGGATATAGCTTGAGAGAGATGTATAGAAGGATGATAGCTGATATAGAATAACTCTGCTGATAAAACAGTATTTATTACATAAAGCGAAATAATATGAAAATAAGATATAGTGATATAAAAAAAATAATAGTTGATTTTTCTCAATATTATCAGGCAGCATCAGAGCTCTGGAAGGCAAGTATTTGTTATTTTTTGTGCAGCTTTTTACAAAAGGGAATCAGTGTACTGACGACACCAATATTTACTCGATTGTTGACAACAGAGGAATATGGAGAATATGTATTATTTACATCATGGGCAGATGTATTAGGTATATTTATTACATTTGGATTAGCGACGTCAGTTTATCAAAAAAAGCTTGTTGAGATAGCAGAAGAAAAAGAGAGAGATATCTTTACATCATCATTGATCGGCTTGATGATGACATTGGCGGTAATTAGTTTTATTCTATATTATATTTTTCACAATCCACTAAATAGATGGTTGAATCTTAGCACAGATAGAATAATAGCGATATATATATCTTCAGTTGTGTCTGCTGGTTTTGGTTTTTGGGCTATGAGGCAACGAGTGGATTATAGGTATAAGAAGCTTATAATGCTAACCCTATTTATAACATTCTGTAAACCAATAGCAGGAATAGTTTGTATCTATTTATTTCCTGAATATAAGGTTTTGGCAAAGATATATAGTCTTGTTGTCGTGGAGGTAATAGGGTATATTAGTCTTTTGGTATTTCAGATAAGAAAAGGAAAGATAGTATATTGTAAAAAATATTGGAAGTATGCCCTTGCTTATGTGATACCATTAATTCCACATTATCTGTCACAGAGAGTTTTGAGCCAGTCCGATCGAATTATGATCAGCCATTTATCTGGTCCAGATGCTGCGGGAATATATGGGCTTGCTAACTCAGCGGGAATGATTCTTAATCTATTACTTGCACCTAGTGATTCTACGATTGCACCATGGATTTATAAAAAAATACATGACAGAAATTATAACCGCATTTATCAATTTTCAATATATCCTATTCTGATTATGGCATTGATATGCCTAATTTTTATATCTGTGGCACCTGAGTTAATAAGATTTTTTGCACCAGAATCATATTATGAAGGGAGCTATTTAATACCACCATTTGCTATTAGTACATATTTTATGTTAATTTATTGTTTTTTTATTTATTTTGAATATTATTATGAGAAGACAGTATATGTAATGATTGCGACAGTAAGCAGCGCACTGCTGAATATTATATTAAATTATATATTTATAAAGTATGTTGGTTATGAAGCGGCTGCATATACCTCTCTTTTTTGTTATATTGCCTGTGCATTTTTTCATTATCTAGTGATGAAGAAAATATGTAGAGAGAACGGAATATGTGAGCCAGTGTATAATACAAAAATTATAGTAGCAGTATCTGTGTTGTTAATGGGATCAGGGATCGCTATTACAGCATTTTATAATTATATATTATTAAGATATTTTATTATATTCTCTATAGCTACAGGGATAGTAATATTTAGAAAAAAGATATATGTGGTGATAAAGGATTGTATAGAGAAAATTTAGGAGACAGATATGGATAATAGAAGAGATGTGGCGTTAGGACGACAGTTAATTAAAGATGGATATATTGCTGCTTTTTCTGCAAAATCCCCATCTATATTCTATATGCGGGGAGGTGTATATAATGAGAAAGGAGAACATATAAAACTGTCAGATCAGATCGGGGGGGGGTATATAGCACCACGCTCAATAGGGAATGACAGCATTGCGTCACAGATAAGATTAGAGAAAGATAGGATAAATTTTATACATAAAAATGTATTTTATATTGGTGTATATGTAAGACAGTGGGGACATTTTTTGATCGATGTAGTGAATAGATTATATGATTTAGAGATAGATAATTATTATTATGTATATTGTTCTAATATTGAAATAGAGGGAAACTATAGGAAATTTCTTGAATGTATTGGCATAACTAAAGATAAGTTGATTCAAATTAAGGAAAATGAAATTGTGAAATTTGATAAAATATTGGTTCAGGAGGAAGGATTCGTTCCCGGTCTGTACTATACAGAAAAATTTAGGTCAATATATGAGGGAATTTGGATGAAAACGAAAAGAAATTTAGATTCACATTCTTTTTTAAATAAGAAGATTTATCTATCACGAAGGAATTTTTCTGAAGCAAAATGGAAAGAGGCGGGTGAGGCTTCTATACAAAAATTTTTTGTGAAGAATGGATTTGAGGTATTCTATCCTGAACAACTTACATTGGAACAGCAGATAATTCTTTTTAATTACGCAGATCAGATTGCATTTATAAGTGGGACAATCGGTCATAATATTTTATTTTCATCGAGGAAAATGGATGGTAATCCAACATTTATTGTATTAGAGAAAACATCGCTGACAAATAATTCTCAGATTATGATAGAAGAAATGATCTTTGGTGAGAAAAAGGAATCATTTGTGGTACATATTCCTATCTATAAAGAAAATAAATGGATTAGGCCAAAATCCTATGGAGAGGGACCTTTTTTGTTATATGTGACAGATGAACTGAGTAATTATTTTAATACGCAGAAGGTTAATCAAATCTTTCATATAAATTATTTTTCGTATTGCAGTATGCTGTTGCGCAGTAAAATAAGACAGATAGTACGAAAAGTATATTATATGCCTATTGTTAATAAATTGGCATCACCATTGATAAATAAAGTAAAATAAAAATTTCACATCCTGATTTGTATGCCTGCTAAAGCAGGCGGATAAGAGTTGGGGTGGGAAATAGGTAGGTAAGTGTGTGGATTTGGAGATAGTAAGAGGATGGCAAGGTGGAAAAGAAAAATTTTATCGAAAGGAATCACAATTATTTTTTATATTTTACGAATTTTTCCAATTAAGAAAAATAAAATTGTGTTTTCTAATTTCGACGGAAAGGGATATGGAGATAATCCAAAATATATTTATAAAGAATTAAAAAAGATAAAAGAGATAGATGCTGTATGGTTAATTAGCGATGAGAGATATAAAGAAGGGTTTCCGTCTGATATAAGAATCGTTCGGAATCGCTCGATTTGGAAGTTTTATGAGTTGGCAACAGCAAGAGTGTGGGTTGACAATTGTAGAAAAAGTGCATATGTAAGAAAGAGAAAACATCAATATTATATTATGACATGGCATGCGGGGCTATGTATAAAAAAGGTGGAAAAGGATGCAGAGGAAGTTTTGGACAAAGATTATATTGCTTCAGCGAAACGAGATTCTAAGAGAATAGATCTAATGATCTCGAATTGCAAGTGGTGTACAGAGCTATATAGAAGATCCTTTTGGTATACAGGTGAAATTCTTGAAGGTGGTACTCCGAGAAATGATATTTTTTTCTATACAGATTATAGAAGAGAACAAGAGATAAGAAAGTATTTTGGTGTAGAAGAGGAGACGAAATTGGTTATCTATGCACCTACTTTTCGTAGAGATTTTTCAATGGATGGGTATCATCTGGATATTCAAAATACGTTGAAAAGCTTGGAACAGAGATTTCTTGGAAAGTGGAAGCTATTTTTGAGATTACACCCAAGCATGAGACAACATATGCGACTAGAGGAAAAGATAAGTTCTTTTGTAATTGATGTTTCTGAATACGGAGATATCTATGAGCTGTTAGCAATGTGCGATATACTGATTACAGATTATTCATCCATTTCGTTTGATTTCGCAAATAGCAGAAAGCCAGTATTTCTATATGCGACAGATATGGAGGCTTATAATAAAGATCGAGGGACCTATTTTGATTTGAAGAGGCTTCCTTTTCCTTTTGCTGATAGCAATCGAGGTCTTGAGAATACTATTATAAATTTTGACACAAATGAATATTTAGAAAAATTAGAGAGTTTTTTCTCCAAGGTTTATCTTTGGGAATCGGGATATGCCTCAAAAAATATAGCAGATAAGATTGTTGAATATTTAAACGGGAGATAACATCCTGATTGATACGTCCGTTAAAGCGGGCAGATGGGAGTTAGAATGAAAAATGCAATTATACTTGCTGCTGGAAAATCAAACCGTTTTGCTCCTTTTACATATGAAAAGCCTAAAGGGCTATTTCGAGTTAGAGGAGAAATATTGATTGAGCGCCAGATAGTTCAACTGCAAAAGGCAGGTATCTATGAAATATATATTGTAGTTGGTTATATGAAAGAGAAATTTTTTTATCTGGAACAAAAATATGGTGTCCATTTGATAGTAAATAATGAATTTGGTACAAAGGGAAATTTATATTCGTTGTATCAGGCGAGAACATATTTAGGCAATACGTATATTTGCTGTGCCGATCATTATTTTTGCAGAAATCCTTTTTTGGATGACGAGAATATGGAAAATATTTCATATCGTGCCTGCATCTATTATTCAGGAAAGTTTCGGGAATTTGCCGTAGAATGTTCTGATGCAAATGTGATAACAGATTTTGTGATAGGCGGTTTCGATTCTTATGCGATGGTCGGACATGCCTATGTTAATCAGAGATTTAGTACTTTATTTTGTGACTATATGGAAAATGAAATCAATGATTTTGGTGTGGCTTCCATGTTTTGGGAGGAATTTTATGCAAAGCACCAGAAGAATCTGACTTTTTATAAGAAAGAATATTGTGCGGGAGATATTTTAGAATTTGAAAGTATCGAGGATCTGAGAGAGTTTGATTCAGAGTTTTTGATTAATGTAGATTCAGAAATTATTGAAAATATAACGAAAACGTTGCATTGTGATCCCAATGCTATCACAAATATAGCGGTTATCAATGCTGGTCTTACAAATGTATCATTTGCTTTTGAGGTAGATAAGATAAAATATGTATATCGGCATCCCGGCGGGACGGCGGGAAATTTAATTGACCGAAAAACAGAGTATTTTGCTCAGATGGCAGCAAGGGAAAAAGGAATAGACAAGTCTGTGATTGATATGGACTTGGATGGCTGGAAGATAAGTTATTTTGTGGAGGGGGCAAGGAATTGTGATTTTGAAAATGGATTTGATCATTCCTTGACCGCTGATGAACAGCTTATAAAAGCAATGGAGTATTTGCACAGATTACATAAAACGAAGGTGACAGAGTATGATAATGTAAAGATATTTGATAATATTGCAGAGGGCAAAAAATTGATGAAGATTGCTTCCAGCACAAAGGGACATCTACACAAGGAATTTGCAGATATTATTGAAAAGGTGGAAAGGTTGTACAAAGAGATTAAGGAGGATGCAGCTAGGCTTGGATATGGATTGGTACTCTGCCATAATGATACATACGAACCGAATTATTTGATTGATAGGGAGAGAGAAATTTATCTTATTGATTGGGAATATGCCGGGATGAATTATGGAGCGAATGATATAGGTTGTATTTTATGTAGATATAACTGGTCAGAGGAACAGGTTGAGCGATATTTAAGAATGTATATCGGGCATGATCTGGATGAGGACGAGAGAAGATTTTATTATGGGTTTATACCAATCAGTGCATTTTATTGGTTTTGCTGGGGGCTGTATAAAGGTTCCGTTGGAGATGATGACAGCTTTTTTTTCCTGCCAAGCTACAGAAATTTAATTCGATATCTAGATGATGCTCTGGAGAGCTATGGAATAAATAAGAAAAATGGAGATGTGGGGGATTGATTTGGTAGTGGCTATGATATTGGCTGGCGGAGTGGGTTCTCGTGTGGGAGCGGACAGACCAAAACAATTTGTGAAGGTTTTGGGGAAGCCAGTGTTGGTGTATACAATAGAAATTTTTCAGAACCATCCCGACGTAGATGTTATTGAGGTAGTCTGCCATAAGGAGTGGAAGAATTATCTTAGAGATCTTATTGAGAAATATAATCTGACAAAAGTTTTGTGGATAGTAGATGGAGGAGAAAGATTTCAGGAATCTGTTATAAATGGATTAAAGCATTTGAAGGATAATACAGAAATTGATTGGAATAGCACGGTACTCGTGCACTATGGTGCGGCACCTTTTACAAGTGATAGGATTGTCACAGATTGCATAAAGGTGACAGAGAAATGGGGTTCGGCATGTTCGACCACACCTTGTTATCAGCTAATGGGATCGAATGATCGAGCAGATTCTTTGCACGAAGCAGATAAAAAAGTGCCAATCAGCAAGAACTGGGTGGACAGAGATCGGTATATACAGATTGCATGTCCACAAGGGTATAAGCTAAATTATCTAGCATCCATCTATCACCGGGCGGAAGAAAAAGGGCTGCTTGATAGAGTGGAGCCACATACGACATCATTGGCATATGAATTGGGTGATGTTCTTTATCAGTCCTATGGGGATCAGACAAATATAAAGATAACTACAAAAGAAGATATTGAGCTATTTGAAGGATATGTATATAGGAAATGGATGCAAGAAAATAAGAAATAAAAATGAAAATTATTGTAAATAGAAAATAATTAAATTAGGAATGGACCATAAAAATGGCGCACAGTTCTTCACTCCGTTCTCGCTCAGTGAAAAACAAATGTGATAATTGATATAAAGAGGCTGTTGCATTAAGAAAAACATATACAAGATATTATAACATCTTGTAAATGTTAGACTTTATCTGTTGTATCATTTTCTGGAAAGATCCGCCCGGCGAACTGCCTGTGGT
>CAJUOO010000025.1 GCA_910588535.1 uncultured Lachnospiraceae bacterium
GAGCTTAGCGTCCGCTGCGTTTTTCACTAAGCGCAAGCGGGGTGACGGAGGACCATGGGCAGTTCACCGGGCGGGACTTTCCAGAAAATGATACAACAGCTTTTTAACAACAGATAAAATATAGCTTTTACAAAAAGTTATGAAATCTAACTGCCACCTCCACGCGCTGTCCCTGCCATACTTTCATATAGCATACCAGCGTTTGTACAATATCCTTTGTAAGCTCTTTGTCAGATCCCTTTGTCAGAAGCTGCATCACTTTCTCCTCTCTCTGTGCAGCCAGCTCCTTCGTATCCTTGATAGATGTTATAATATCTGCTCGTTTTTTTTCAAGAATCTCCCATCGCTCCTCACTATTTCTTTTTTCCTTTTGAAAAAATTCCTTCCCCTGTTCTCCCATGCGATATCTCATATACTGTCTGCTATCATTCCTTCTTATATATTCCATTCTCTTTTCTAGTCTCTCTAAAGTTCTCTTTTGCTTCTCTATCTGACTTTCTCTCTCTTTTCTACACTTAACAAAAAGATTTTCCAATACCATCCCCGACAAAGCAAATTCCTTTTGAATCACTGTCTTTATCAGCTTGACAAGCACATTCGCTGATATACTGTTATTTGCACAACAGAGCTGATTTATCTGACTTACTTTCGGACATCTATATTGTATATACTGCACTTTAGCATTTGCTTTCCTGACAGAGCTTCTAACCAATCTACTTCCACACCCTCCACAATACAATATACCAGAAAAGTTATTCTTCCCCGGCACCTCTATATCTTTTTTCTTTTCAGTTTCTCTATTATCTATATATCGCTCACTTAACCTGACGGCAGCTCTAGCAAATGTCTCCTCATCAATGATTCCTTTATGTGTGTACTTCTGTTCCTTGATTGAGCCAGTATACACTGCGTTGGATAATATGGCTTTCACCGTTTTCTGTTGCCATTCCTTCACACTTTCCTCCTTCTGGCCAAAAATATCACCACTTCTTCTGTAATCCATCGGCGTATGGATTTTTTGTCTATACAGCCATCTTCTTATAGATTTTATACTTTCCCCAGATAAAAACAATTGATATATTTGCTTTACAATATCAGATGTTCCCTTCTCCTCCACTAATATCCTTCTATGATCTCTTTTCTCTGTCACATATCCATATGGCGCAATTCCCCCAATATAACTTCCTTGTATATATTTTTCTTTCTTTGATGTCCCTACCCTTATCGCAATGTCTTTGGCATACATCTCGTTGACCAGATTTTTTAGATTTGTATTTATACTATTCCAGCAAAAGGGATTCAAGCTGTCAAATTGGTCAGTAACTGCGATAAAACGGACACCAAGGAATGGAAATATCTTCTCCAAATAATTTCCCATCTCAATATAATTTCTTCCAAAACGTGAGAAATCCTTGACAATAATACAATTAATCCGCCCCATGCGCACGTCCTCCATCATTCGCACAAAGCCCTTTCTTACAAAGTTGGTTCCCGACCTTCCAATATCCACATAGCAATCATATAGTTCTATATGATCCTGTGATTGAATAAACGCCTGCCCAATCGCCAGCTGTGCCTGTATTGACTCATTTCTTCCCTCTTCCCTCTCCACCGACAATCTTGCATAGATGCCAGCAGAATATCGCTGTCTTGCTGTATATAAACTGTATTCCATACATCACATGCCCCCTTATAACATAACAAAGTCTTAATAAATAATGAATCAGATTCCCAAAAGTCAAAAATTGTGATATACTCTTTTTCGAATAATAAAGAAACTACTTTACGACTAAATATAACTTCTTGTAGGATGAGTATTCTTTTATCATTTTCGAAAGAGGTCCGTATAGTCAGTCCGCTGAAAACAGTGGACTGGCTATACTGCTTTGCCAAATACTTTAAATACGCTGTGATTTTTCATATACTTGCGGCTCTATGTCTATTTCTATTTCATCTGTAATAATAGATCATCAAACCCTCTTATATGGTGATGGCAAAAACGATTTGCCACTCCTATATAAGTAGAGTTACAGCGTGGTTTGCCCTACTGATAAAAACAGTCCGGCAAACCACCTGTGGTCCTCAAGGAACCTATTGAAAAACGTCGGCGCTTAGTGAGGTAGTTTCGAGCTTAGCGTCCGCTGCGTTTTTCACTAAGCGCAAGCGGGGTGACGGAGAACCACAGACCGTTCACTGGACGGATCTCTCCCCAAAATGACACAACAGATAAAATCTACAAGCAGTTCTACTTTTTTACTATTATAACTTGGTATATCTATATACTAGGAAAGGAGAATATTATATGAAACACAATGCTGTACTATTGTTATGTGCCGCAGCAGTTATGCTGGGTGGCTGCTCATCAAAAAAAGAACAAGATTCTACAACAACACAGACTACAGAGATCACTACGTCTACGTCGACAAATCAGCTTTCTGAAACCACCAGTCACAGTTTAGAACCAATCATTGACATCACAAATTCTAAGTCTACTGAGCCTTCTGCTGAAGTATCCAGCTCTCAGCCTACAAACCAACCTTCTGAAATTTACAGCTCTAAGCAAACCGATCCACCTTCTGAAACCAGTAGCTTAAATCAAACAAACCAATCCTCTGAGACAAACAATACTCTCTCAGAAAATGCCTCTACATCCGAGCAGATTTTAGATGACTCCATCTACATTGGAGAATACTTAGATTCTGTTATAATGGAACCAAATCTTGAAATTGCTAAGGATAAAAATGGAAAATATCTTGTTCAAATCGGGATCTATCGCCTAGCCTTTTTTAACGATGGGACAGGAGAACTCACTGATGATGGCATAAGCTTTACAGCAACCGATCCATCTGGCAATCCTATTTATGGTATGATTACAATAGAGGATCAGACAGCAATTGTTACCTTTACCAAATCAACTTGGGAATATATTAGTAATGGTTCTGTCTTTTTATACACAAAAGCCTCTGATTCTCCTACTATTTTAAGTATGGAGGATGGAACTTCAGAAACTTCCACAGATACAGCACCCTTGCCATCCGCATACATAGGCTTATGGCGCCTTGACGGACCCAAAACTGCACAAATGCTTCAAGAAGGGTGGACCTTACAAACGATGTTTGGCTCTGGTCTTCAGCAATTTGGCGCCTCCATGGAAATCAAGGAAGATGGTTCCTTTTCATACTCTATTGGAATTGGACTGGGAGGTACTGGACAGCTTACTGCGGAAGATAACGGCTTTTCAGTTACCATAACACCCTATGAGTCCCATTCTGACGAGCTAGAAGTCCAACATCTACAGGCAGAAACGGACTCTGATGTTTTTTATCTTATAATGGATAATTATATGGAAGGCAATGATCTGTACTGGGTAAAGCAATAATTGTTCTTCATCTTTATTTCTATATGATTCTCCTTATAAACCAGAATCCGATCCACAAAGGAAAGCAGCATTGTGCGATCCAATTCTGTTATAGTAAAGTTCTGTGTTAGCTGCTCCTGCCGTATTCTCGCAACATCTCTTGCGGCAGGCAGCAAAGCAAGAAACTCTTCCTGCCCTCTCGCCGCACGCTCAAGCTCCTCACACTGTTTTTTATATATCTTGCCAAACAAATCTGCTTCCTCCGTCGTCAATCTTCCTTCCTCCTGATCGACAACAAGTTGATTTTTTAAACATTTATACTTCTCAATTTCGTCTTTGATTTGTTCCAGAGCTTTTTTAAGTAACTCTTCCTTATCATATGCTTGATTTCTCTCTGTGCGTAGATAAACACTCTCTTTATCCACAAAAAGTGCCAGACAGCCCGAAAGAATAGAAATTAACAACCTATCTAGTTCCTTTTGCGCAATGCTGTGCCTACTGCACTCCTTGCTTTGGTTATGTGTAGAACAGATAAAAATAGCTTCCTCCTTCTTTCCATGCCGGGCGCACCGGCGCACCATACGCTCCTTACAATCCGCGCAATATAAAAGCCCTGTATATTTATGTGCTTTTTCCTCTCCTTTTAATGCACGTGTATTCTCCTTTAACAGCCTCTGCACAAGTGAAAAATCCGCCTTTGACACAATAGCTTTGTGTGTGTTTTCCACCCTAGTCCACTCCTCTTTAGGCTTTTTTACCACCTTTTTTAATTTATAACTAACCTTCTCTTCCTTTCCCTGAAGTAAGGTTCCTGTATAGCTTTCATTTGCCTGAGTTATCACCTGCATAATTATAAAAATTGATAATTATCCTTATTTCTTATCGTTTGTACTTTATCAAAAACTTCCTGTGAAACCAATGCCTTGTGGGTGTTTTTTACCACAATCCAGCCTTCACGTGGAATCTTTGCCTTTAATATGCCATCACAAAGTGACTTTTTTGTCCTTCCCTGTGCCATATGCCCCAGATAGACAGGATTTGATATAATATGCTTGATGGTCTGTGCACGCCAGACAGAGGCTGTTGGTTTTATCTTTTTGTGCCCCTTTTGATACTGGTAAAAGGAAGGGCTCGGTATTCCTCTGTTATCTAGCCACTTTGCAATCTGTACAAAACTTTCCCCCGCATACCTTCTTTTAAATATCTCCTGCACAACCAAGGCAGCCTCCGGGTCCACTTCAAGCTTATGTTTATCCTCCATTGATCTCTGATACCCATATGGTGCCAGTGATCCAATAAACTCACCCTTTTTTTGCTTTATTGAGAGTGCAGAATGAATCTTTTGCGAAATATCCTTTGCATAGAGATCATTTATTAAATTTTTTAATGAAAATACAAGTTCTTCTCCGCACTCCCCCTTTTGGGAATCATATTGATCATTGAGTGCCACAAACCGAACCTTGAGAGATGGAAGGATCGTTTCCAGATAATAGCCCGTCTCCACATAATTTCTGCCAAACCGAGACAGATCCTTGACCACAATACAATTTACCTTCTGCTTTCTGACATCCCCCATCATACGAATAAATGCAGGTCTTTCAAAATTCGTCCCACTCTCCCCGCTGTCACAATATACCTGATAAAGCTTCATATCTGGCTGTTTTTCAATATATGTTTCCAACAAATATCTCTGCATAGCAATCGACTCTGGATGTTTCTCACCGCTGCCATCCTCCACAGACAAGCGCACATATGCCGCCACATTATACATAGATGTCTGGATCTGCATCTCTGCCGTCTGACCCAGAATAACCGCCTTTCTACTAATTCGCGCCATATTTATCTCCAATCCTGTCACTATATCGAAAAGAAAGAGCGATCCGATTTTTTTCATACACCTCAATTCTCTCTATCAGCAAAATCGCAATATAACGATTTATCTCTAATAAATTTTGCCACAAAATCTCCTTTGCTCTTCTTTTCTTATCAGAATCATACTTAAGTAGTCCTTCCACCCCCTCCTTATCTTTCTCTTCCCGTGCCTGTATCTCTTGTATTCTTTTCTCATATCCTGCCTTAAGCTCCATATATTCTTCCCTCTCAAGCAGTCCGTCCAACATAGACTTATATAAAGACTGCCTAAGTCTGTCATATCGCTCTATCTCCTTCTGTTTTCTTTCTCGCTGTGCCTCCACCCTTCTTCTCTCTCTTTGGCGTGAGGAAAATTCCTCCATCTCCCACGATATCTGTTCCATATCCAAACTCCCTGTCTGCTCCCTTACCACAAGCCATACCACCTTCTCAAGCATGGCACTTTGAACTCGGTGGCTGGAACATATCTTGTTTGCCCGATTATTCCCACACATATAATAGGTATAGGTTTTCCCATTTCTGCACACACTGCTGCGCACCATATTGCTATGACAGTCCGCACAGAACAAGAGCCCAGACAGAGGATATACCACCTTCTCTTTTGGCGCCACACGCATATCCTGCAACAGCAAATTCTTTACCGCATAAAAAATCTCCCTGTCCACCACAGGCTCATGGCTGTTCTCTACCCGCACCCACTCCTTAGATGGTCTTTGAACTATCTTCTTCACTTTATGATTGGGCGTGGTACATTTTCCCTGAACAAGTGTACCTATATAATATTCATTTTGTAACATGCGCCCCACTGTGACTGCCGTCCACTTTGTCTTTGTATAAAGTTGAAAACCAGACTGATACCTTAAGCCGCAGAACCGTTTATACTCCATTGGAGAAAGCTCACCGCGCTGATTCAATCTGTCAGCAATCCTCTGCTGACTCGCTCCCTCTAATTTCCACTTAAAAATTTCGCGCACCACAGCGGCTGCATACTCATCTACCACCAAATGGTGTCTATCGTCTGGGTCCCTCTGATAGCCATATATGGCAAAGGAGCCGATAAAATCCCCTTTCTTTCTCTTAATCTCAAGCTGGCTCCTTATCTTTATGGAAATATCCCTACAATAAGCATCATTGAACACTGGTTATTCGAGAAGGGTAAGCGAAAATTTTAAAAATCCAGTATTCATACGGCATAGTCAAACGGATGGGGGAATAAATTTAATGCGAAATTTATTGTAATGACAGATATTTTTTTGTATATATGAGGACTTATATAAAAGACATTGAAAAAGAAACGGAAAGAAAGTCAGCCAAAAAATAATTAAAGACGAAGAACTTTCGCTTGAAAAGATTGTACGTTATATTCCTACATTATCAATGGAGGAATGAAAGGAAATTGAAGCCGAAGTCATGCAGTTAGCATAATCAACAACATAATTTAATATCAAAATAACAGCGTAAAGGCGCATGGAACAGTAAATTGTAAACCATGCGTCTTTTTTGCACCAAAAGAGGATTATCACCTGTTATACCTTTCATTTTTACTTTGGACTTTTACTTTGTTTTTAAATCTCGTTCTTTCTGCTACATTGTTTCCAAGACTTGCATAATATACCTGTCTGGAATATTTAATATAGTTTCGATACCGCTCCTGCGACAGTTCTCCGCTTGCGACAGCCCTTTTTATATTGCAGTCTTCTTCTTTATCATGTTTACAGTTGCTGAACTTACAGCCTCTGGCCAGTTCCTCAATATCAGAAAAACCGACATAGGTATCATCGTCAATCCAAAGGTTAATCTCCCGGATTCCCGGAGTGTCAATAATATACGCCCCGTTTTCCAGCTCAAAAAGTTCCTTATGTGTTGTGGTGTGGCGCCCCTGCGCATCATACTCCCGTATACTGCCGGTTTTCATCACTTCTTTTTTCAATAAAGAATTAACAAGGGTAGATTTCCCGACACCGGAAGCTCCGACGAACACACCTGTTTTTCCGGTCTGCAAAATGGCAAGGATATCCGCCATACCCTTCTTTTCATACGAACTTGTAATGATATAAGCAACATTTTCATATGCTTTCATGATTTCTTTCGTCCATTCTTCGACATTCTCACACAAATCCGCCTTTGTAAATACCACTACCGGAGTAATCTGATTTACCTGCGCAAGCAGAATAAATCGCTCCAGTTTTACAGGATTAAATTCTATGTTAAGTGAAGTTGTAATAAACATGCAATCCACATTGGAGGCGATTGCCTGCATTTGATGTTTTCCTCCTGCGGCCTGCCTGACCAGCAGATTTTTTCTCGTCACCACCTCGATGATATAGTTAAAATCATTGAGGACAACATAATCTCCGACAACCGGAAAATCACTGATATACATACATTTATTTGCAAAATTGCCGGTCACTTCGGTGACATGACTTTCGCTATCTGTCAGGACTTTATATTTTCCGCGATAAGATGCAATCACTCTTGCTGTCTTTTTTTCTTCCATATTTATAGATACCTCTCTCTTTTTGTTTTCTTATTTCCTGATTCGAAATCAGCCACCTAAAGCTTCATACTTTGTGATACCCTTCTTCCATACAAACCATACAAGAACAAGCATTATTCCGGTACAAATCATCTGATTTCCTAGTATCATTCCTATTTCACTACAAGAAGGACTCTGAATAAAAGCAATAATCGGTTCATAGGTCATATATCGAAACGGCATATACAAACTGAACCGATTCATGATACCCGGAAACATTGAAAGCGGTAACAACGTGCCCGAAAAGAAGGAACCCACATGCAAGACAAGGTCTTTAAAGCTGTAGATTGTTTCCGTCCAAAATGCAATCATTCCGATAAGAACATGCAGCAAAAAAGTAATAAACACCCCAATCAATACGACAAGGATTCTCAGAAAAAAAGAAAGAATATAAAACTCTCTCATCATAAATATCTCTACTGCCAGTAAGATAACCGTGCCTAAAATACAAGGGTATAAGTTATATCCTGCGCCGAAAAAGAAGAGATAAGATAAATATTTTATGGGCCTGCATAGAAACCGATTCAAGTTTCCCTGTAAAATATCCTTGCACAGCACGTTTGAAACAGTTCTATAATAAGATGAGAAACTGCCAATCACAGTAAACATAAAATAATACATAATCAACTGCTGTCGTGTCATCCCTCCGATTACATTTGTGCCCAAGCTTTTAAAGATTGCGCTCCAGATAATCAATAAAAGCCCGTATCGAAACGGAATATAAAGAATATTTTCCAGCCATTCTGACAAAAAGATTCTTCTGTTGACATAACCTAATCTGGCACAGGCAAAATACTTTCTGAACTTAACCACCATTGGCTTCATATCTTCTGATTCCTCTTTTCCACACAAATTGAAGCAAACATAATAAAAATACAATTATGACCGTCTCCCCGGCCAGAAAAAAAAGGGGATTTAACGTATTTTTACATAAGTAAATCAACGCTGGTACATAAGAAATGTAAGCAACTGGAATAACTGAAAATAAAATAACTTTGCCAGCGCCGTGAAACATATCCGCCGGATATCTGTCCAGACCAAAATCTTCCATATGCACAACGACAGAGATGCCCCGCTCATTTTCAATCCAAAAGGAAATGCAGGAAAAAATACATCTTACAAGGGCAACAATAAGTATTCCCATCAAAAGCAGTACAAGAGCTCCAAGTACCGACCAGACTGAAGGAATAACCCCAAGCTTTATCCGGTAAAAAACCAAAAAAATACCCATGGACAAAACTCCCTTTAACACTTCGTCCAGCTGCATGTCCTCAAGGACCAGACTAAAAAGCGGATTAATCGGACGACATAAATATTTATCCAGCTGGCCTCCCATGATTTTTTCCGATAACTGCCATGACCCAGCCAAAAACTGACCGACAGACCACGAACTGCTCCCAAACAATGCCAATATGACAAGCTCTTCCATGTTCCAACCCGCCAACATGTCAAAATCGCTTAGAAGATAGTTCCAAAAAAGAAAAGAAAAAACAATAGTCAAACAAAAATCCAATGCCAACGCCGCAAAATCACTCATATACTCTATGCTTGTCTTCAAACTGATTTGAAAAAAGGCTCTGAGAACTTTAATATGTTTTATAATTATTTTCAAACAACAATATCTCCTTTATAAATTCTTGCCAGGATCGTTTCAAGATCCGCTCCCCTGATCTCAATATCACTCCCTTCTGGAATTTCTTTTAACCTCTTAATCATGTCACTAACATTTTTCTTTTCACATCTTAATATATATTCTTTGATTTCCTCGTTGGAAGAAACGATATAAGAAGACACATCCTCATCAAAGCATACATTTCCCTTAATCACAATGGTTTTTTGGGTGTCTAACTCCAACAGTTCCTCTTTCCTGTTGTCAAATAATACTTTCCCCTTATCGATTAGAATAACCCGGTCACATAAACGCTCCACATCACTTATATTATGCGTTGTTAATATGATGGTTGTTTTAAAAGTATGATTGACCTTCTCCAGAAGCTCATAAATCTGCTGCTTTGAAAGTACATCCAGACCTATCGTCGGTTCGTCAAGAAATAATATCTCTGGATTATGTAATAAAGCCGCAACAATTTCACACTTCATCCTTTGTCCCAATGACAGTTTTCGAACCGGAGTATAAAGCAGCTTTCTGATATCAAAAATGGTATCAAAAAGCTCGATCCTACTTTTAAACTGTTCCTCGTTGATTTCATAAATCTCTTTGTAAAGTTTCAGGGATTCCATGACAGGTATATTATACCAGAGTAATGATTTTTGCCCCAATACCACTCCAATATGGTAAGAATACTGATATCTGTCCTGATTGGGATGATATCCCATGACACAAACCGAACCCTGCGTTTGGGTGAGAATTCCGCATAAAATCTTAATTAAAGTTGTTTTTCCCGCGCCATTTTTTCCAAGAACCGCAACTTTTTCACCATGCCTGATTTTAAAATCAATATCATCTATGGCACTAATTTCCTTAAGCTTTTTCTGAAATAATCTTTTGAATAAATTACCATATTCCTCGTTTAAGAAAAATTTTTTCTGTAAACCATGGACATCAATTATGATATCATCCGTTTCTGTCATATTTCTACTCCATATTAAAACACAATTTTCATAATATTTTTACACAATCATATAATGCTAAAACATGAAAACTTATCTTTTCAATTTCCAAAAGTCTCCAAGGAAAATTAGCTGCTAACAACTGCTGCCATTAGAATGAAATTTAACTCCTCTTCATGTGGTACACATAAAATTTACAACTACTAGCAGTCGCAGAACTAACATATTCAGTCTGTTCTCCTTACATGTTTTGATTACCGCATAACTCAAAATGATTCTATTACAGAAAAGTGTAGTGGTCAAGCTTTTTTTATAACATCTGTGACTAAAATTTATTGGATTGTTGCCTAGAGGCTATCGGAACCGTCAGATTTTGTCATTGATGCTTCGCACTGCTGTGCGATCTTGCCATTGACAAAACCTGCCGCCTCCAATTTTGAAAGGTCAAGAAATCCAATCAACAGACCCACTCCTGCCTGTTGTCTGCATATGGTCTGATGTATGGTAGCCATTATAACTACGTGGGCGCACATGGTTGTAACTTTGCGAATATAGACAACCTGTATTTTCATACATTGTCTTATATGTAGATCAATAAAACGGAGGTCCGCCTATGGAAAACCAAGCTACAACCAATGTCCCGTCCACCTCGTACAAGGAGGTCCGGATCGGGAAGACCATATACTGTGTGACCAGCGTGTTCACCGGAGAAAAAGACTTAGGCGAAATACTGGAACAGTTGGCTGTCCGCCGTGTGATGGCGGAAACAATCCCCCATCCTTCCATCTGAAAACAGCAACAGGTTCTGTGCCCACGCGTTTTCCATATTAACTCCCATCTGCCCGCTTCAGCGGGCGTATAATATCTGCCTGCTTTAGCAGGCATACAAATCAGGATGTGAAATTTTTATTTCACACTACTAACAGTGCCGGAGCAATCCGGCGGAAACCACCATTGCTGCGACAACTGACTACCCGCACAGGGTATGAATCTGATAGGCAGGGAGGAAAAAGAAATGGCTGAAAAAACATACAATGTCGGCATCTACTGCCGGTTGAGTAACGACGACGAACGCGACGGGGAATCCGCCAGCATAGAGAACCAGAAACTCCTGCTCCAGAGATATGTGCAGAAACAAGGCTGGAACGAAGTCGATACCTATATTGATGATGGTTATTCGGGCACAAACTTTCAGCGTCCCGGCGTCCAGCGGCTGATCACGGACGCAAAGGCAGGGCGCATCAACTTGATACTTGTAAAAGATCTTTCCCGATTTGGCAGGAACTACATTGAGTTCGGCCAGTACACCGATTACCTGTTCCCGTCCATCGGCTGCCGGTTCATCGCTCTGAACAACGGGGTTGACACCATGAGACGGGACGAAAGCACGGACATCATGTGCTTTTTGAATTTATTTAACGAATTTTACAGCCGTGACACAAGCAGGAAAGTCAAGGCGGTCAGGAAAGCCTGCGCCGAAAGCGGCAAGTTTATGGGAACATATCCCGCCTTCGGCTACAGACGGGATCCCGCAGATAAGCATCACCTTATTATTGATGAGGAAACAGCCCCCACTGTGCGCCGTATCTTTACCATGAGGGCATCCGGCATGACCTTCCGAAAAATCGCCATTGCGCTCAATGACGATGGCATCCCTTCCCCCAGCGTGCTGTATTACTTGCGCAAAGGACAGGCAGACCCCAGAAGATCCAACCATTTGTGGGCAGACCAGACTGTGAAGAACATCCTCCGCAACGAGGTGTACATTGGCAACATGGTTCAGGGTAAAAGCGGCACACTCTCCTACAAGTCCCGCAAGTTAGTAGCTAAATCCGAAGACGAATGGATCCGCGTGGAAGGAACCCATGAGGCTATCATTTCACGTGACATATGGGATACCGTGGTGTCCATCGACCAGAAAAAGGTACGCAAAGCCGAAACATCGGACGGTATCAAAAGCATCTTCACCGGCCTTGTTTACTGCGCAGACTGCGGATTTAAAATGTACAACCGTGTGGAACGGTTTATCTACAGGGACGGCAGACCGGGCAGGTACAGCTCTTTTATATGCGGCAACTACGCCCGAAATGGGAAAAATGCCTGCACTGTCCATACCATCTACGAAAACATACTAAAACAGCTTATCCTGACAAACATACGGGAAAAAGCCCAGCATGCCATGCATGATCAGAAACGCCTGATGGAACAGATCATCCGCATGAAGGACAAGGAAAAACACAGTCTAGCGGCTTCCTGCGAGCAGGAATTAAAAATCACCGCCACCCGTATCAAAGAACTGGAAAAACTGATGCAGAACCTTTACGAAGACAAATATGCCGGCGTTATTCCGCAGACCGTATTCCAAACCCTTATGAAAAAATATGAAACGGAACGGGCACAGAAAGTCGCCGCGATGCCAGATCTGGAACGCAAAGCCCGGAAACAGACGGAAAACTGCTATGATGCAAAACACTGGGCAGAAACCATACGCCGCTATACCGAAATTACCGAATTGGATGAGGCCATCCTTTTTGAACTGGTAGACCGGATCGAAATTGGCGAAGCCGAAAAGCAAGGCACTATGCGAATACAGACCATCAAGATATTCTACCGCTATGTAGCTAATGTGGATGTTGCCATGGAAGAAAAAGAAGGGAGGGCGACCATATAAACCATAAAATCTATAATGTCGGCATCTATTGTCGCCTTAGTGTGAATGATGCAAATAACTCTGCCAAGATAAAGAACTATCTTCCGGCTGATGAATCAGTAAGCATTGAAAACCAGAAAAAACTTCTCTCCATGTTTGTTATGCTCAACGGCTGGGTGGAAACCAAAACCTACATCGATGATGGCTTCAGCGGAGGCAACTTCCAGCGGCCAGGATTTTTACAAATGCTGGAAGATGCAAAAAATGGTATTATCAACCTTATCCTTGTAAAAGACTTGTCTAGGCTGGGACGTGACTATGTGGAGGTTGGACGGTACACAGATATTGTGTTCCCCTCTCTTGGATGCCGCTTTGTGTCCGTGCTGGACCGCCTAGACAGTGAGGGAGAAAATGCGGACATACTCCACTTCCGCTCCCTGATGAATGACTACCACCTGCGGGATTTAAGCAACAAGATCAAATCCGTCCTCAACAGCAAGAAGGCCAGCGGACAGTTTGCAGCAGCCTATGCGCCTTACGGATACTGCAAGAGCGAAAAAGACAGACATAAACTGGTAGTGGATGAATATGCTGCCGGGATCGTGCGCCGGATATTTGAGATGCGGCTGGCAGGGACAGCTTACGCGAAAATTACCGCCGCACTGAACACAGAAGGCATCGCCTCTCCCCGGCTATACTGGTACCGGCTGACAGGCAAGGACACCAGCGGTATTCCCCAGCTCTGGACAGATTCGATGGTGAAGATCATTCTTCGAAACGAAGTCTATATCGGAAATCTTTACATGAACCTCACTGGTACGCGGTCCTACAAAGACCCCACCCGCATACATAAACCGAAATCCGAATGGATACGACATGAAAACATGCATGAGGCAATCATCCCGTCCGAAACATGGGTAAAAGTCCAAGAGATCGATGCAGCGGCAAAACAGCACTCTGAATACAGCACACCACCCACTCCAAAGCTGTTCTCCGGCAAGCTAGTATGTGTAGACTGCGACTCAAATCTCTGTGCCTGCACAGAAAGACAGCCTCGGAAAAATGGTACGAAGAAGAAATATGTTTCCTATTCCTGTTGGAAATATACCCGATCCGGGCGGAGCATCTGCACCGCCCACCGGATATACGAAATGACACTTGCACAGATTGTCTCTGCAGAAATCATAACCCAAGCCCAAACAGTAACGCTTAATGAAGCTGCTATAGTAAACAAGCTGAAACAAAAGGCAGCCGATTATGGCAGACAGCACATAGACAACATCCGCCAAGAAGTCAGAAAATTACGCTGCAGAATACAGGAGCTGGAAAATCTGACTGCAAAGCTCTATGAGGATAAATACAGCGGCGCAATCAGTAAAAACACCTTTCTGGTGCTGATACAAAAAAATGAGAAGGAACGCATCTCCAAATCTAACCGTCTAGCTGCACTCTTAACTGAAACAGAAAAAACGGAAAAAGAGACCGCCATTATCCAAAACTGGACGACGATTATCCGAAAGTATCAGGACTTGCAGAAACTTGACTGGGATGTGGTCAATGAACTGATTGACCATATCGAAATCGGTGAGAAAACTGTTATAGACGGGGAACGCAGACAGAACATCAAGATATTTTACCGCTTTATCGGTTTGATTGAATCAGAATAATATGCGAGATAGATTCGGTTTTGTTGAATTTGAGGATAACCTATAAACTCCCTTCGCAAGTAACTAGTGTTCTTGATTAAATTTTTAAACGGAATCAATATCCGATCCGAAAAATTTCGACCATCCACACTGTCAAATCCATCATTTACTGCGATAAACCGAACACCAAGTGCCGGAAAAATCTGATCCAGATACCGCCCTGTCTCCACAAAATTTCTCCCAAATCGGGACAGATCTTTGACAATCACACAATCAATATTCCCATTCTCAATCTCCCCTATCATACGCTTAAAACTTGGCCGCTCAAAATCTACTCCTGAAAATCCGTCATCTACACATTCCATACAGACAACAATATCCCTTTTATCAGCAAGATAATTTTTAATCAATGCCTTTTGATTCACTATGCTGTCACTTTCAACCTTCTCTTTGTCCTCCTTTGATAAACGGACATATATTGCCGCGTGGTATATTCTCCCATTATCGCCTTCTCTATTCGCCATATTTACCTCCAAACAAAAATTCCAATAAAATATATGAAAAACTGCTTGTCATAATACTATGGCTTTTGTCGGTCTATCGCCATTATACTTATTATCACTCACTCATTGGCAAGAATCCGCTTTACCGCCACAGCCGACCACTGCGCCCACATCCCCGTAGCAAAGCCAGTCAGATACCGCTCTCCCCGTAATCTTTTATATTCCATAGGAGACAACACACCATATCGATTCAGTCTCTCTGCAATCGCGCTGTTGCTATAGCCCTCAAGTTTCCAATGAAAGATCCATTGCACAATATAGGCTGCATATTCATCTGGCACCAGCATATTTTTCTTCCTCTCGCTCTTTTTATAACCGTACATACAGAAAGCACCGATAAATTCTCCATTCTCCCTCTTTATCTTCTGCTGACTTCTCACCTTTACTGAAATATCTCTGCTGTAAGAATCATTGATAAAATTTTTCACAGGCAACATAAGCGCGGTCTCACCATAGCTTGCAGTCAAAGAATCAAAATGATCTGTAACAGCAATAAATCGAACACAGGCAGATGGAAATATCTTTTGTATCAACCTTCCAGCTTCTATATAATCTCGTCCAAATCTGGATAAATCCTTTACGATCACACAATTCACCCACCCCGCTTTCATGTCCTCCATCATCTGTCTAAACTGTGGTCTTTCAAAATTAACTCCTGAATATCCAGCATCAATATATTCAGAATAGACTGCTATATCCTCTTTGTCTGACACAAAGTCTCTAAGCAGTGCTCTCTGGTTTGCAATGCTGTCACTCTCCACCTTACCCCCATCCTCTTTCGACAGCCGGATATAAAGTGCTGCACTATATTTCTCTATCATAAAAACTCCTTTTTTCTATTTATACTTTACTTATGCCACATACATCCATCCTATACAACATTCTACATTCCCCTGACTCAAACCCCCGTATCCATCACAGCAATGCCGATCCCCTGACCTGTAATCTGTCTTTGATAAGCATAATCCGCCTTGACAAGCACACCCGCTCGATTCATTCTGCTCACCTTCTCTTTTCCTTCTCTCTATTAACATATTCAGTAAAAGAGGAAATGTACCGAAAGGCATTTTGCTTTCTATTCTTGTACAAATAAAAGAAAACCGATATAATTAATCATGACATCTTATGTCAAGATTAAAATGCTATTCTATTCCTAAAGGAGGATATCGTTATGCAGGAAAGCAGATTATTTAAAATTGTATATTATCTGCTTGATAGAGGACAAGCCACGGCCCCAGAGCTAGCAGAAAAATTTGAGGTATCAGTAAGAACAATATACAGAGATATAGATGCCTTGAGTGAGGCGGGTGTCCCCATCTATGCAGAAACAGGCAGAAATGGCGGAATCCGTTTGATAAGTTCTTTTGTTCTGGACAAAGTTGTATTATCTGAGCAAGAAAAGCAGGAAATACTCACCGCTCTACAGAGCATAAATGTCACAAAGAATAGCAACAGCCAAACATTACAAAAACTCTCTGCCATATTTCAGACCCATTCAGAGAATTGGCTTGAAGTAGATTTCTCCAGATGGGGAGAAAAAGAATTTGACAATGAAAAATTTGAACAGCTAAAATCTGCCGTGATTTCCTGTAATAATATTAAAATTCAATATGCAAGCTCCTACGGGGCTATCAGCGAACGAATTGTGCAGCCATATAAGCTTGCCTACAAAGCAAATGCATGGTATCTAAAAGCATTTTGCACACAAAAACAAGATTGGAGAATTTTTAAATTAAATCGTATTCTAGACGTAGAAATTTTAAAGGAGAGCTTTCCCCGCCAAACTTTTCCAAAGCTGACGGAGCATCTTGAATGTGAATATCAACAAATCATACTGCACTTTCCAAAGGAAGTCGCATATCGCGTATTTGATGAATTTGATAAAACACAGATAACCCAGCAGGAAAATGGAAATTTTATCGTCTCCGCCAAGATGGCAGTGGATGCATGGCTGATAGGTTATCTACTGTCATTTGGAACACAGGTAGATGTCCTTTCCCCTGCTTATTTAAAAAATATCTTGGCAGAACAGGCACGATCCATATATGAAAAAATCAAAAACCCCACTGCAAGCAATAAGACATCAAACCTTCCGTGCCCCAAGGAAAAAGAGATTTGACCTTCACAGCAATCACTTTATTGTCTGCAGAAAAAAATAAAACTTGACAAAAGATGTCAAGTTTTATTTGCTAAACTCAAATCAACAAACAATCTTAGATGATTATCAGAAAGGAAACATATCTATGAGCAGACCGACAACCAAAACAGACCTATTAACCGCAGCAACCACAAACTATGAAAAGCTTAATGAGCTAATTTTACATTTGACAAATGAAGAGCTGTCAACACCTTTTGATTTTTCTGTCTATGAAAAAAAGAAGGAAGCACACTGGAAAAGAGATAAAAATCTTCGTGACATACTTATCCATCTCTATGAATGGCATCAACTTTTGCTTAATTGGGTACAATCCAATCAAAACGGCGAACACAAGCCTTTTATTCCTCAGCCTTACAATTGGAAAACCTACGGAAATCTGAATATGGAATTTTGGAACAAGCATCAAACTACATCCTTAGATAATGCCAAAAATATGTTTCAGCAATCCCACGCCCAAGTTATCCAATTAGCAGAATCTTTTTCCAATGAAGAACTATTTTCCAAAGATGTCTATCCATGGGTGGGAGGAAGCACTCTAGGTTCTTATTTTGTAAGCAATACATCCAGCCATTACAATTGGGCTATAAAAAAATTAAAAGCTCACAAAAAAATTGTGCCCAAACTTAAGAAAATATAAGAAGTCTCCACGGTTCAGCAACATTTACTTCTTTTTCTAATCGAGTAGGGGAGAGATCGTTTCCTCTGCGCGCAAGATGCATAAAGTACTCGCTTATTATTTCTTGTAAATTTTATACTTTATCTACTGTTACAAATTTACTGTATCATTTTTAGGAAAGATCCACCCTGCGAACTGCCTGTGGTCTTCAAGGAACCTATTGAAAAACGTCGGTACTAATGGTGAAATAAGAATTTCACATCTTGATTTGTATGCCCGCTTTAGCGGGCAGATGAGAGTTGGCGAAGTTTTTCACGAACTTAGTACCCGTTACGTTTTTCACTAAGCGGGGTAACGGAGGACCATAGGCAGTTCGCCGGGCTATACGGACCTCTTCCGAAAATGATTAAAACTCATCCTACAAGATGTCATAACATCCTGTATATATATTTGTCTTCATGCGACAGCCCCATCTACCAAATACATCAAAAAACAATCACAACCTATTTCTATCTATTTTGATGGTCAGCCTTACTTGCCTACCACATATAGAAGCAAATTCAGCTATCCGCTTTACATTCGAAATACTCTGACATCTTTGCTGTCAATCGTACATATACCAGATCTCTCTTCTCCATTCAATAAATCTGTGAAGTGGTCGGATCCAAAATCTACCCATCCGGGATTATCACCATGATTTATAACAAAGATAACCGAATGATCTTCCTTTCTTCTACATGTCAATTCCATGCCCTCTGAAGACCGATATGGAGCCTTTATCCCCTTTTCCTGACATAGCTTCTCCACCAGTTTTCCTATATATGCATCCTCTGGTATCGTTCCCACATAGTATGCACATCCCTTATGAAATTGATTGACCGCAACACAAGGTTCTCCCTGATAAAAATCCTCTCCATACACTGCTAAGGCCCGCGCCGTATCCAGCCGAATCCGATCACATAAAAAGCTGCAGCTATACGATTCCTGTTCTCCTTCTGTCCAATCCTTCGTCAGACAGATCTGGTTTTTCTCCTCTGGAAAAAGAGCATCCGTCTCCTCCACCCAAAGTCCCATAACATCTCTTAATGGACCGGGGTAAGCGCCGAATATACATCTGTCATTCTCGTCCGCCACACCTGTCATAACCGTTGCAAGCAATGTACCTCCCTTTTCCACAAAACCTCGTATTCTTGCCTCCATGCCCGGCCTTATCATATAGACCATGGGCAGAATCAAAAGATCATACCTATCTAGCTCACTGTCAAATGAAAGAAAATCAACTGGAATATTTCTATCATAAAAAGGCTTATAAAATTTGCGCACGGTCTCCAAATAATCCATATCTACACTTGGCCCGCTCGAATTTTCCAGTGCCCACCAATTACTCCAATCAAAGAGTATACCAGTTCTCGCTGGTGTTGTAGCGCCGACAAACACATCCCCAAGCTTTTTAAGCTCTTCTCCCAGTGCACAGCACTCTGCAAACACACGTGTATCCTCGCGCCCCGAATGAGAAATCACTGCCCCGTGAAATTTTTCCTGTCCCGCCACCGACTGCCTTAGCTGAAAAAAGAGGCAGGTATCTGCTCCGCGAGCCAATGCCTGATAGCTGAGCCTGCGCACTTCACCGGGTCTTTTCAGCTTATTGTATGGCTGCCAGTTCTGCTGATTTGGAGATTGCTCTGTCAACATAAAAGACTGTCCACCCTTTAGCCCCCGCATAAGATCCAGCTTCATTGCCACCAAGCTGCGCTCATGCACGGGTGCCGGATAATTATCCCAGCCCAGAATATCCATATGCTTTGTCAGTTCAAACTGATCTAACTTTTTTATATATCCAGACATATTTGTCTGAACAGGAATGTCAGGGCAATATTTTTTTAATATTCTGTATTCATTTAAAAAACACTCAACAGTGGAATCCGTCACAAATCTTTGATAGTCTAACTGCACACATGGATGAAAACGATAATCATCATTCAGCTCTGTAGGCAGCATTATCTCCTCAAAGCTGTACACGGTTCTTCCCCAAAAGGAAGTATTCCACTGCTCATTTAGCTTCTCTATTGTCGTATATCGTTTTTTCAGCCAACGGCGAAATTTGGCCTCACAATTGGGACAGTAGCAATATGTACCGTATTCATTGGATACATGCCATATTGCAAGCGCTGGATGATCCTTATATCTCTTTGCCATCGCCTCAGCGATTCCCGCTGCCCTTTCCCGGTATTTTAAACTATTATAACAAAAGAATACGCGCATCCCATGCGTTCTCTTTCTCCCCGCAATATCCACCGGTAGTACCTCTGGATACCTCGCTGACAGCCACGCGGGCTGAGCTGTGGTAGGCGTCGCCAAGCACACAGATATTCCATTTGCCGCAAACTTATCCATCAGCGCATCCAGCCACTCAAATGTATAGCATCCTTCATCCGGCTCCAACTTCGCCCATGAAAATACCGGAAGTGTCACCAAATTAATGCCTGCCTTCTTAAAAAGACGCATATCCTCATCTACTGTAGCCTCGTCCCACTGGTCTGGATTATAATCGCCGCCATAATATATCTTCTCTGCCCACTGTTTCATTATAGCCCCATCTCCCTCTTATCCAAAGTCTTCCATTATGCCATCTCAGCTATCGTATAAAGCAGCTTTCTGGAATCCTCCCATCCAAGGCATGGATCGGTGATCGATTTACCATATACATGCTCACCCACTGGCTGGCAGCCCTCCTCAATATAGCTCTCAATCATCATGCCCTTCACCAGCTTTTCAATATCGGCAGAATGTCTGCGGCTGTGCAGTACCTCCTTCACAATTCTAATCTGCTCCTTAAATTGCTTATTTGAATTAGAATGGTTCGCATCCACAATCACAGCAGGATTCTGGTAATTCTTAAGTTGGTACATCTCATGCAGTCGAACCAGATCCTCATAATGATAATTGGGCTGACATTGTCCATGTTTATTCACCGCGCCTCGAAGCACAGTATGGGCAAGCGGATTCCCGTCCGTGTGCACCGCCCATCCTCGATAGATAAAGGAATGACCCGATTGCGCGGCCTGAACGGAATTTAACATAACAGAAAAATCGCCACTTGTCGGATTCTTCATACCTGCCGGCACATCCATACCACTGACAGTAAGACGGTGCTGCTGGTTCTCTACTGACCGCGCCCCAATCGCCACATAGGATAAAATATCCATAAAATACCGCCAGTTTTCTGGATATAACATCTCATCGGCTGCAGTAAGCCCTGTCTCCTTCATCGCACGAATATGCATCTTGCGGATCGCAATCAGACCGGCCAAAAGATCTGGCTTCTTCTCTGGATCGGGCTGATGAAGCATCCCTTTATAGCCCTCTCCTGTCGTCCTTGGCTTATTTGTATAGATTCTTGGGATAATAATTACTTTGTCCTTAATCTCCTCCTGCACTCTAGCTACCCTGCAGACATAATCACAGACAGCTTCCTCATTATCTGCTGAGCATGGCCCGATAATGGCGAGCATCCTCTTGGATTCCCCCGTAATTATTTTCCTGATCTCTTTATCTCGTTCTTCCTTTATCTTTACAAGCTCCGGTGGAAGGGGAAATTCTGTCCTTATCTGTTCCGGCGCCGGTAGATGCTTTTCAAATTCAAAACCCATTTTTAGCCTCCGTTTCCTCAATTCTGCTTGTCCCTCATCCTCGCGGATGGGCCTTTGCATAGACATCTCTCAGTGCATTGCTTCTATATATCTGTGTTGTCGAAATATCTGAATGTCCCAGCATCTCCTGCACTGCGCGCAAATCTGCTCCATTTTCCACCAGATGTGCGGCAAAGGAATGTCTGAGCGTATGTGGCGTGATCTCCTTTTCAATACCTGCCTTTGCACCATACTGCTTAATCAGCTTCCAAAAGCCCTGACGGCTCATCACCTTGCCAGAGCAGTTTACAAAAAGCAAATCTGAATCCTCGCCCTTTAAAAGTTGTTTTCTGGCCGACAGCACATACTCTTCAAGTGCCATCTGTGCCTTACCTCCAAATGGAACCACTCGCTCTCGTCCATGTATCATACAGCGGATATAGCTATACGAAAAATTAATATCCGAGAGCTTAAGCCCAATTAACTCTGACACACGTATTCCAGTCGCATACAAAAGCTCCAGCATAGCCTTGTCACGAAGCTCCTTTGCACTTTTTCCTCCCGGCTGCTTTAATAAAAGATTGATCTCCTCCACCGTCAATATATCAGGAATTTTCTTCTCCACCTTGGGTGCCTTCAGATTCTCTGACGGGTCCTGCTCTATCACGCCACGCTTCCACAAGTAGGAATAAAATGCCTTGATCGACGCAATATTTCTGGAAATGGAAGAAGGCGCTCTTCCTTTCTTCTCCAGATAAAGCATGTACGAATTTAAGCTTGTTGAACTTACCTTTGTCAGTGTATATCCTCCCTGCTCCTTAAGATAACTTTCTAGCTTAACCAGATCCCTCTGATAAGAAACCTCCGTATTGGCTGAGGTGTGCTTTACCTCATGAATATACTGGATAAATTCATTGATTACTGTTTCCATACTATCTTGCCCCTGTCACCTATAGTCAACATACCTCTCATTATATAAAGTTTTTTGTCGAAATGCAAATGCTTTTTGTCAGATCCACTATCCTTCTACAACACTTAACAGCCGCTGTAAAAGCCCCGCATGAACATAGCCCTCCAAAAAAATTCCAACTACAAATATCAATGTTGCCAGAAAAATTCTATTATATTTTGTCTTAAAACGCTCCCCCTGATTTAATACCTGCCACATTACCACATAGGCAGCATAGTGAGGAAATAGAAATAGAAGAAAATATCCCGCTCCCACAAGTCCATACTGAAAGACAAAGGATGAGGCACAGACGCCAGCACAGAAACCATAATATATAGTATACAGCATACGCCCCGCCACACAAAATTCTGTCAGCTCCATAAACAGCAAAAGCAAAAAACGCTTTCCCCTTTTCTTCCCAATATATAGACACAAGCTAAGCCCCGCCAAAGCCCCTGCCTCATACCTTCCCAGCAAAAGTCCCTTGTAGAGCAAAAGCTCCTCCATATATCCCTTTCCCCACATATTAAAAAAGAAGGTTCCCGCAAGAAGCCCAACAAGAAAGGCAACTGACATCTTCCCTTCTTTTGTAAATGGCATTCGATAATAACGATATTGTCGCAGCATAGGCTTCATATACATTCCTCCAGTGCTAAAACAATATATGCTTTATCTTAAAGAAACATGCCAAACCATACTACTTCTTGTATTTTGCCTTATAAGCAAGAATTGCGGACACCGTCTTGGCATCCATAATCGTCCCATCTAAAATCATTTCTGTAAGCTCCTCCACAGAATATGGTTCGACATCAATACATTCATCCTCATCCAGATTCTGATGAGAAGGAATTAAATTCTCCGCCAAAAATATAGAAATCTTCTCATTACAAAATGCAAATGTCGTATATATTTCAATTAACGGCTCCAACTTCTCCGTCCGATAGCCTGTCTCCTCCTCCAGCTCTCGCATCGCACAATCATAGGGCGGCTCTTCTGCCCCATTTTTTCCTCCTGCAGGAATCTCCAATGTCAACCGATCCACTGCATTTCTATACTGTCTTACCATCAAGATCTTTCCATCGCTGCGCACGGGAAGCACAGCGGCGGCACCCTTATGCCCTATAAAATCATAGTGCACAATATTTCCCGCCTGTGTCTTAACAGTATCATCATACAAATCAATAATAGCTCCATGTTTCACTAAAGTTCTTTGAAGACGCTCTGCCACTTCCATCTAATGCTCCTCCTTCTTTTTTTCCATGTCCTCTGCCTTTTTATAACAACTATCACATGCCTTCAACACAGCATTTCGAAAGCCATGTTCCTCAAGTGCCGCCACTCCCGCGATCGTCGTACCACCCGGAGAACAAACCCGATCCTTTAACACACCGGGATGCTCCTTTGTCTCAAGTACCATTTTCGCGGCACCGAGCACCGTCTGCGCCGCCATCTCATATGCTTTCTGTCTTGGTATACCATATTTTACCGCACCATCCGCCAAAGCCTCAATAAACAGATAAACATAAGCTGGAGAGCTTCCACTCACACAAATCACGGCATTCATCAGCTCCTCATTGACAATCTCCATACGTCCAAATGACTCAAATATATGCCGAATTACCGCTCTCTCTCCCTCTGTATAGTCAGATGTGTCATAGCATACCCCTGTCATCCCCTCACCTAACAGGGCAGGCGTATTTGGCATAGCGCGAATAACGCGGACCTTTTTTCCAATGTCTTTCTTTATCTTCTCAATGCTGATACCCGCTGCAATCGAGATCAGAATCTGCTCCTCTCCAAGCACAGGTCGGATCTCCTCCAATACCTCCCTAAAATATTGAGGCTTTACAGCAAGAATGAGATACTTTACCATACTGGCACATTCTTTGTTATTTTCCACAAAAGCTACCCTTGTGCCCTCACTCAACTCTCTTCCCTTTTCTTTATCCTTTCTGGAAAATACAATCTCCTCCGGCTCAAACACCTTGAGAAGCCCGCGAAGCATAGCCCCTCCCATATTTCCCATTCCAATAAAACCAATACTTTTCATACTCTCCTCCTCATACACTTGTAGATCTTTTTTACTGATTCTCACATGCAGTCGAGCAGGAGAACGATGTTTCCCCTACTCGCCGCGCAGAGCCGCGTGCAGCTCTCGCTGTTACTTTCCCTGCGCACAAAAACAGGCGATCCGCTTCTTCGCGGACCGCCTGATTTTGTGCATTTACGTCAGCACATGTATCCTAACCCGATGAGGCACTACTTTGCGTAGTCCACAACACGGCTTTCTCTGATAACACTTACCTTGATCTGCCCCGGATATTCTAACTCGCTCTCAATCTTCTTAGAAACATCCCTCGCAAGCAGTACCATATCTGCATCACTAATCTGTTCTGGAACTACCATTACTCGAATCTCTCTACCCGCTTGGATAGCAAAAGATTTATCTACGCCTTTGAAGTTGTTTGTGATATCCTCTAATTGTTTTAACCTGTTGGTATATGTTTCCAAAGTCTCTCTTCTTGCACCCGGCCTAGCTGCAGAAATTGTATCAGCAGCCTGTACAATGCAGGCAATCAGGGAAGTCGCCTCCACATCTCCGTGATGGGACTCCACAGCATTAAGCACAACTGCGGATTCTCTGTACTTTCTACATAGATCCACACCAATCTGTACATGTGTACCTTCCATCTCGTGATCCACAGATTTACCGATATCATGTAAAAGCCCTGCTCTCTTTGCCATTCGAATGTCCACGCCAATCTCTCCAGCCAACAAGCCGGAGAGCTGTGCAACCTCTATGGAATGTTTCAATGCGTTCTGACCATAGCTAGTCCTGAACTTCATCTTGCCCAGAAGCCGTATTAACTCAGGATGAATCCCATGTACGCCAACCTCAAGTGTCGCCGCCTCGCCTTCCTCCCGAATATTCTGCTCCACTTCTTTCTGAGCCTTTTCTACCATTTCTTCGATTCTTGCCGGATGGATACGTCCGTCAACAATCAGTTTTTCCAAAGCAATTCGCGCTACTTCTCTTCTGATAGGATCAAAGCCTGACAAAATCACGGCTTCTGGTGTATCATCAATAATCAAATCCACACCTGTCATCGTCTCAAGAGTGCGAATATTCCTGCCCTCTCTACCGATAATCCTCCCTTTCATCTCGTCGTTGGGAAGTTGAACAACAGAGATTGTAGTCTCTGCCACGTGATCTGCCGCACATTTCTGAATAGCGTTCACCACGTACTCCTTCGCCTTCTTCCCCGCTTCCTCTTTTGCTTTGCTGTCAAGCTCCTTTATCAGCTTGGCAGTGTCGAGTTTCACTTCGTCTTCAACTGTCTTTAATAGATGTTCTTTTGCCTGTTCGGAGGTCAGACCTGAGATTCTTTCCAGTTCCTGTATGCTCTTCTCATGAAGCTCTTCTACCTCTGCTGTCTTCTGTTTCAGCATCTCTTCTCTCGCTGCAAGGTTGCTTTCCCGTTTTTCCCAAGCATCGGCTTTTTTGTCAAGCGCTTCTTCTTTGCTCTGCACACGCCTCTCATAGCGCTGCAGCTCCGCGCGCCTCTCCTTGGTTTCACGTTCCAGCTCATTTTTCGTCTTTAATGTTTCTTCCTTCGCTTCCAAAAGAGCTTCTCTTTTCTTCGTCTCCGCAGTTTTTAATGCTTCATCTATAATTTCTCTTGATTTTTCTTCCGCACTGCCAATCTTGGACTCAAAAATCTTTTTTCTGTAGGCAGTCGCAGCAAACCATGTGGCAACGGCAACAAAAATTATGATAACAGCATATATCACATAAGGAACGATCGTTACTGTTGAGCTTAGCACAGGAGCACCTCCTTATTCAGTTTTCATTGTACAAAATACAACATATAAATTTTATACTTTTTTCAGAATTATGTCAAGTAGTCCGTGCCGCTAATCTCGTTTATTTTTTTCAAAATATTCTCGTATGTAAAGCCTTTTCTCATAAAATATGCACAAATTTTCTGTCTTTCCTGCCATGAAAGCACAGAAAAATCAATATTTTTCTTGCGGATCAGGGCTTCTAAGGCAGCTTCCTCCTCATCTCCCTGATCCTCTATCACCTGCTCTACAATCTCTCTTTCTATCCCCTTCTCAGAAAGCTTTCTGCAAAGCATCCTTCTTCCCACGCTATTCCCCTTTTGTTCCACATAAAGCCTCGCATAACGCAGATCATCAATATAATGATGTTCCTTTCCATACTGAATTGCGCTCTCGATCGCGTCCTCAGGATAGAATCCTTGTCTTAACTTCGCTCGCAGTTGATACTCCGTATAATCTCTATTCTTTAATAGACCCATAAGCCTCTCTTTTGCCCTCTTCTTCAAAACTGTGCCGATCTCCCCATACAGTTCCTCTGAGAGTTCCTCCCCTTCTAAGAGCTTATAGCGATAGATCTCGCTGTTATACAAGGCAAAGCATCTTCCATCCTGCATAATAACTTTCTTCTTTTTTGCATGAATTGGCTCTATCTTCTCAATCGTCATTCCGCGCTCGGCTTTTCTGCCCCAGCAGCCTCCTCAGGCTTTTCTGCCGATTTCTTTGGTCTTCCTGCTTTAGAAGCCGACTCCTTCGCCTCCTTTCCCTCTTCCTGCGAAACCTCCGCACCATCTGCCTCATTGATACCATAATGTTCTCTAACCTTATGCTCAATCTCTGCACAAATCTCTGGATTATCCCTTAAATACTGCTTGGCATTCTCACGTCCTTGTCCAATCTTTGCATCATTGTAGGCATACCACGCTCCGCTCTTAATAATAATATTATTCTGCGCTGCGAGATCAAGAATATCTCCCGCCGTGGAAATCCCCTGCCCAAACATAATATCAAACTCTGCTTCCTTAAATGGAGGCGCAATCTTATTCTTGACTACCTTTACGCGAGTGCGGTTTCCGATCACCTCACCACTCTGCTTTAAAGATTCTGTCCTTCTGACATCTAAGCGAATGGAAGAATAAAACTTCAAAGCCCTACCACCAGTTGTCGTCTCAGGATTGCCAAACATAACTCCCACCTTCTCACGAAGCTGGTTAATAAATACCACAATACAATTAAATTTACTTACCACAGCCGTCAGTTTGCGCAACGCCTGTGACATTAAGCGTGCCTGAAGACCCACATGAGAATCTCCCATATCACCGTCGATCTCTGCCTTTGGAACCAGAGCAGCCACGGAGTCCACAATAATAATATCCACTGCACCAGAGCGCACCATCGTCTCTGTGATCTCAAGCGCCTGCTCTCCATTATCCGGCTGGGATATGTACAGATTATCAATATCTACTCCTATATTCTTCGCATAAACCGGATCGAGCGCATGCTCTGCATCAATAAATCCCGCAATGCCACCCCTCTTCTGCACCTCCGCTGTCATGTGCAGTGCCACTGTCGTCTTACCACTTGACTCTGGACCGTATATCTCAATAATTCTACCTCTGGGAATACCGCCAAGTCCCAACGCAATATCAAGACTTAATGAACCTGTGGGAATTGTCTCAATATTCATATTTGCAGCAGAATCACCAAGCTTCATCACAGAGCCCTTGCCAAACTGCTTCTCAATATTCGCCAACGCCGCATCTAACGCTTTTAATTTCTCTTCACTCGCCATACCAATCTCCTTCTCATGCGAATACATGTTCGTGTCTATATATTCTATTTTAGTACATATGTTCGTATTTGTCAATCACTTTTTCAAATAATTCTCATCTCCTCTCGGAACAACAACTCATGGAAATTCGGAATGATACATTCCTGCTGGAATACACACAGATAAGACATCTGTCAGGACTTCTGCTATGTTAAAAGAATAACACAGAACAAAAAGATTTGCAAGAAAAAGATTGTCTTCCGTTCATAAAGGTAACTGTCAGGTAATTGATATCAAAACAGTTAGTTTCGCAGATTGAGAATGTGGGATAATTATAATATAATAAATTAAGGGAGGACAACACCACAAAGTATATGAATATTGATTATTGAAGATATTGTTGCGATATCAAGTGATTACTGAGAAATCTGGGATTATTCCCTTTGGTTAAAAACTTAAAATGTATATAATAACAATATAAAACTGCCACCAGATATAAAGCTGGTGGCAGAAAAAACCTTATTTTTTAATCGTCTACTTGGCGGGGAGCTGTTCAAGTACTCCCCCTTATGGTACTTTGTTTGACAGCATTATTGATAAGTTCATTTCTATACTTCCTTATCTCTGTAAAACTAACTCTCCGCGTGCTCTTTCAAGCCTATTTCATCCACAAACCAACTATCTCCATATTGGTATTAAATGAGATAGTGTATGTTACATTTTGGTTTTCAAACACTGCCACTATCACTACCACTGCCATATCTGTCCCCTCGGAATCTTTTTGTCCAATTACAGCCACACTTTTATATTCTTTAAAGGCACCTGTCAGCTCATTCATCGCCTCAACATTTGTAGTAAGAGCTTCCTCCGTCAGACCCTCCTTCACCGTCTCGTTCATCATCGCCATCACCTCGCCGTATTCTCCTGCAATTAAATAATCGATTGCTGTCTGCGCTGTAGATTTCACTGTCTCTTTGTCAAAAGCATCTGAAAGCTTTGTCGAACTACAACCGGCAAGTACAAAAACAATAATCAGACACAACGGCAACAAAATCCATTCCTTTTTAAAATTTTTATTTCTTTCTTTCATTTTTTTCTCCATTTCTATCTCCTTTTAATATATTATTATCAAACCACTTTGCTTCTACATAGACATTCACGTATATAAATTTATCTCTTTATTTTATCAATCCTCCTTTAAACTTGCCGTGCCCAAAAAATCAGGGGATTTGATCCTTGTAACAATCACCATATAACTTCAAACAATCACTTGGCTCGTCAATCGCGAGAATAGATAAATCATAACTTCTTGTAAATGAGTGTTCTTATATCTTTTTGGAAAAGGTTCGTATAGCCAATCCGTCGTTTTCCTCCGTCACCCCGCTTTCGCTAAGCGGGAGCGGGGTGACGGAGGACCACAGGCAGTGCGCCGGGCGGACCTTTCCCCAAAATAGAAACCCATATTAATTTATCTTAGTTCTATCTACCTTTCTACAATACAGATACATTCCCGCTGCCAAGGTAATGATCCCCACCGCAGTACAGTACAATTCAATTCCTACGCTGCCTACATGGTACACAGCCGACAGAACCACCACCGCAGCATCCATTATGGTGTGAAGTACTATCGCAGCAATCAAATAGCGAAATTCTTTTCCCACGCGTATACCATACATAACTATCAGTGATGCTCCTATATGAAATCCCATGGTCATCAGACGCTCATACCCAGCAAAAAATGCCATTAATGGAGTGGCAGGAAGAAGGGCGCCCTGACCGACAATAATCATAATAAGAGCCGCTGCTAAATTAAGCCCGACCAGCACCATAGCCTCTATTCCTCCATGTCCCAAGCCAAATGCCAGCCCATGTCCCAAATCTGTTCTTCCTTTTAAAAAGAATCGTATGGCGATCCATCTTGCTCCCTCCTCCATCACTCCCGCTGTCAGCCCCAGAAACAATCCATATTTCCACGGCTGTATAGAAAGAATGTTAAACCATGCATATTGAGGAAGGACCAGCGTAAGTATTGGAATCCTAATTACAAATTGACTGATAGTAAATGCTAACACACCAAAGAGAAATGCTTTCCCTGTTCCCTTTTTCCGAATCATCAAGAAAATCAATCCAATTATAGGAAGGAAAAAACATACCACCACTCCAAATATTAAACTTACCACCAACATATATTGTCTCCTTTCCGTTTTTTTATATATCCATCATAATTTTTTCACACAAAAAAAGCAATATGCTTTACCTAAGGTACTGCATATCGCTCTTAAAAGACAGACATAGCATAATCTTTGTGTAGAATATACCATCCTTCCAATTAAATTGTACATCTCCTCCATACTGCTCTGCGGTTCTTATTATATTTTGTATACCCAAACCTTCATGTCCGGGCTTATGGGAGCGAAATCCCTCACCAAGCTTCTCCGGCTCCTTATCACAGCTATTTTCCATATATATAGACAAAAATTGATGAATCTTATTTACACGAAGCCTCATATATCCATCGTTACATTCCTCGGCGGAAGCGACGGCATTATCTAAAAGATTTCCAAATAAAGCAGTAATATCAATCTCTCTCATAAAGCTTAGATCAATCTCCCCTATCCGAACATCCTCACGGATTCCAGCCCGCCTCATCTGCTGCACCTTATCATTCAATATAATATTTAATAGCTTTTCTGAAGTATAATATGTCTGCTGAAAACTGTTGAGAAGCTGTTGGATATTGGAGGCATAATGTTCTGCGTCCACCGCCTCCTCTCTGCGATATAACTCCTCCATGGCATGTATATGATTTCGAATATCATGGATCAGCTTTCTGGATTCCTCGTATTTTTCCTCTTCCTCCTCATAGTACTCATGCTTTAACTGCGCTTGCTGGCGATATAGATTTCTCTCATTTTCCAGTTGGTAATTCTCGCTCATAATATCAACAAGCACACAAAAATAGATATTTAATCCAATTAAAAAAATAACATTCAGCACAAACAGTACCACCGACTCCCTCACCATATAAACTTGCATAAGATATAGAGTACAATACATATTAAATATAGAGTACAAAGGAACCAGAATCGACAGCACCACCTGTCTTCTCCTAATATGCCGCCCGATCTTTTTTCCTGCTGCCATTGTCACCAGCATCACCACCATAAATTCCACGATCCGCACGACAACAAGCCTTAAAATATAATCGAGCTCCAAAGAATTAAGATACAAAATCCCTGTTACCCACAACATCTGGAAGACAAGCACGACTACGACATCTGTCAGAAAAACTGCCACAGCCAATATTACATATGGAATAAGAAAAATGGCTGAAACCTTATAAACCTTCCAAGCCACGACGGGAAACAGCAACATAAAAAGCAAATTAATCCAAGTATTCCCCAAAATAGAACATGCCACATTGATAATAATAAAACCACTGATAACAAATAAAGAAGCACCTGAAAATCTGCTGGCAGGGGCCGCAATCCGATATGCACCATAAAACATGCTTCCGAGCAAAAAAATGCTGCCTGCACAGGGAAGAAACAGATAAATAATCAGATCCATGTCACCTTTCCTCCCTCCGCAAGATATTCATTTAACTCTCTGCGAAATTGCGCCGATCTTTTCTGAGACAATGGCAGAATCGTTCCATCTGTCAATGTGATCTCATAACCATGGATCCTCTGCACTGCATATAGATTGACCACAAAGCTCTTGTGAGGCATGGCAAAGCCATACTGCCCAAACTCTTGTGCAACCTGAGTAATCCTCTGTTTTAAATGCCACAGCCTATCCACCGTATACATAGATACCTGCCTATCCTGATATTCAAAATATAGAATATCCGCTGGAACAATATGCACCCTTCCTTCCTTTGTCATAAGCTCCAGCCTCGGACCAGAATTGGATAGCCCATACAAACACGCCTCATCAAGCTGAGCAAAAAGCTCCTCCTTCTTGACGGGCTTAAGCAGATAGGCAAACGCGTGCACGGCAAATGCAAATATGGTATAATCACTATAATTTGTGATATATATCAGCTTAACTTCCTTATCCACCGCCCGGATTCGCCGTGCCGTCTCAATCCCATCAAGCCCACCCATATCAATATCTAACAACAATATATCATATACTTTTCCCGCTGCCAAAAGAGCCTCCCCACTCAGGTAGCCGTCTACCTGAAGTGGAACCCTCTCATAGTGCTTAAGCAGATCAAGTGTCCTGCCAAGCACCCTCTCATCATCGTCACAGACTGCAATTCTCAACATTTGCCTAAACCCTATTGCCTACTTATTGTCCTCATAATGCTCCAATATGCTGCGCCTTAAGAGATCCAGTGCCCGAACCACCGAATATTCCCTGATCTTTGCACGATTTCCCTTAAATAAATACTTCTCTACCATAAGTCTATCCTTAATATAGCATCCTATGTACACCGTGCCCACCGGCTTCTCTTCACTGCCGCCATCTGGACCCGCGATTCCGGTGATCGCCACGCAGACATCGGAATCCGTGGCAAACACGCCTCCCTTAGCCATCTCCTTCACCGTCTCCTCGCTGACCGCACCATATTTTTTCAAGGTTGCCTTATTGACATCAAGAAGCTTTCTCTTTGCCTTATCAGAATAAGTGATAAACCCTTGCTTAAATACCTCCGACACTCCCGGCACATTTACCAATCTTCCCGCCAGCAGTCCTCCTGTGCAGGACTCAGCAGTCGTGAGCGACAGATCATGTTTGCCCAAAAGCTTCACCACCGCCTCCTCAAGCGTCTCATCCTCCTTCACAGAATAAATGTAATTTCCAAATCGCTCCCGAAGCTCTTTCACCACAGGCTTGATCAGCTTCTTTGCCTCCTCCTCATTCTTGACCTTTGCCGTCACGCGCAGATGCACCTCTCCCGTCTTCGCATAAGTCGCAATGGTCGGATTTATCTGCTTCTGTATCAGATCATCAATCTCATCAGCGACCTGACTCTCACCGATTCCAGCTAACTTCACCATCTTAGAGCATATAATCTCCGGCTGAAGCCGATTTAAGTACCCTGCAATATCATTTTTAAACATAGGAATCAATTCATTCGGCGGGCCCGGAAGCAGTATCACAGACTTTCCATCCTTCTCTATTATAATGCCGGGCGCTGTGCCATTGTGGTTATCTATCACTATAGCTCCCTCTGGCACCATCGCCTGCTTCCAGTTATTATCAGGAATCACCTTCCACTGACTCTTTTCAAAATAAGCCTCTATCATCGCTCTTGTGTGTGCGTCCTCCACAAGCGAAAGCCCACATACCTTTGCCGCAGTCTCCTTAGTCAGATCATCTGGCGTCGGTCCAAGTCCTCCACATAAAATTACCACATCACTTCGATCCAAGGCATAGCCAAGTGTCCTGCTCAAGCGCTCCTCGTTATCTCCCACCACGCTCTGATAATAGCACGAAAGCCCAAGCGCCGCGCACTGTTCTGCCAAAAAAGCTGCGTTGGTATTCACAATATTCCCCAAAAGCAGCTCTGTCCCCACACAAACAATCTCCACTACCATTATTTCTGGCTCCCTTCCTTCAGTACATCCTTGTTCTTCTGTAAATAATCAATCAGTGATATAACCGTAAGCAAAAGTGCAATATATATCACTGCCTGCTCTATCCATACCATCCCGGCAAACGGCAAATCCGCAATTAACAGAATAATCATTATCATCTGAAATACTGTCTTAAGCTTCCCCCAATATCCCGCGGCAATCACAAGTCCATTATCTGCCGCGATCAGACGAAATCCACTGATAATAAATTCCCTGCTAATAATAATTATCACGATCCATGATGGCAGTACGCCAAGCTCCACAAAACAAATAAGTGCAGAGCACACCAAAAGTTTATCTGCCAGAGGGTCCATAAATTTCCCAAAATTAGTCACTAAATTATACTTTCTTGCAATCTTTCCATCTAAAAGATCGGTAAGGCTGGCAGCAACAAAAATCAACAGCGCAATCCATTTTGACATCTCTCCAAGATAATCCGTCATCATAAAAAATACAAAAAATGGTATTAATAATACCCGCACAATCGTAAGTTTATTCGGCAAATTCATGCTCTATCTCTCCTATCAAATCATATTCTAAGGCACCTGTTATCCTAACCTTGACAAAATCACCAGAAAGAAGCTCTCTGTGCGCATTTACAAATACATAGCCATCCACTCCGGGAGCATCCATATAGGTTCTTCCCATATAAACATCCTCATCGGCAAGCTTTCCCTCTATGAAAACCTCCAGTGTGCGCCCAACCATATCCTGTGCTCTCTCAAAAGCGATCTCCTGCTGAAGCTCCATAAGCTCATTCCGCCATGTCTCCTTCTGCTCTTCAGAAATCTGCCCCTCCATCAGCGCCGCCTTGGTATCTTCCTCCGGCGAGTAGGCAAAGACACCAAGTCTGTCAAATTCCATCGCATCAACAAAATCCATAACTTCCTTGTGCTCCTCCTCCGTCTCTCCCGGAAAGCCGGCGATTAACGTGGTGCGAAGAACAATATCGGGAATTTCCCTGCGCAGATATTCTATTGTAGAACATAACTGCTCTTTACTCGTCCTTCTTCCCATGCGCCGCAAGATAGAGTCGCTGGCATGTTGAATGGGAATATCAAGATAATGGCAGATTTTTTTCTCTGTCTTTATTGTCTGAACAAGCTCCTCTGTGATCTCCTCAGGATAACAATAAAGAAGGCGAATCCATCGAATTTCCTCTATCTTGCAAAGCTCCTTAAGGAGTGCGGGAAGTTTTTTCTCCTTATACAGATCATATCCATAGAGAGTAGTTTCCTGCGCAACTACTATCAATTCCTTCACACCTTTATCAGCAAGCTCCTGTGCCTGCGCCAAAAGTTTCTCCATCGGCACACTGCGATAAGGCCCGCGAATCTTTGGGATAATACAATAACTGCAATTTTTATTACACCCCTCCGCAATCTTTAGATATCCATACCAGCCGCCCGTGGTCAGCACCCTCTTTGTCCCTACCTCCGGCAGACGCTTCAAATCACAAAATCCTTCTGCTAATTCTCCGCCAAGTGCACGGTGTATCACATCCACTATCTTGTCATAAGCCGCCGTGCCAACTATGCCATCCACCTCTGGTATCTCCTTCTTGATCTCCTCTCTGTAGCGCTGTGACAGACAGCCTGTCACAATCAAAGCCTTGCACACACCAGTTTTTTTAAGCTCCGCCATCTGAAGAATGGTATTGATGCTCTCCTCCTTCGCATCCCCGATAAAACAGCAGGAGTTTACAATCACTATCTCCGCTTCTGCCTCATCATCTGTAAACGTATAACCGCTCTCCCCAAGAAGTCCCAGCATCACCTCACTGTCAACCAGATTCTTATCACAACCCAAGGATACAAACAGTATCTTCATATGGTATTCTCCTTTTTCCTTTTCTCCTAAAGCATGTTCCAAAGCTCTCCGTCAAATACACGTCACCATTTGCTTATAAACACACTCTAATTCCTGTCTGCCCACTTTGGCAGGCATACAAATCAGGATATAAAAAATTTTTTCACACTAAATTGCCGATTGAAAAATTAGTGCATCAGCATGATTTTTCAACCTAACAGCTTCCTGTACATTAAGAATGGGACAAAGCTTCCCTTGCCCCCGCTAACACATATTCTATCACTGTTTATAAGAAAAGTAAAGGGAACATTCAAGATGGTTCGTTATCCATTTCCCTCTATCTGAAATAGACAAATATATTTATCTATTATTATCGTTTCATTCTGACAAGTATAAACAAAATCAAATCTCATCACACATCCTATACCCTGCCTCCTTAGTGGCATATTTTCATTGTGGGGAACTGCGCATAGAGAATGGCGGCTTTGAATTTGATCCTTCAAAACCGCCATATAGCCATTTGTCTTCTATTCGAGCGTGCAGATACCAGCCGATGAGACATCGATTTTTTATCTTACTGTTGTTCTGGCAGAAAGTCTGCAATTTTTTAAAAAAGTCATGATTCGTCTGTTATAAATCCAATAGAAATATTGCCCTTTACATTGCCCAAGGCATCGTCTGGTGCCTGAAGGTACAATTTATAAGTTCCGGGTTTTGTCGGAGGACCAACCGTGAAATCTGCAACACATCTCAGCGATTTTCCCGATTGCCGCAAATTGTACGCAGACCAATAGACTACGTTCTTCTGCTCATCTTTAGCGAAAAAAACCTTCATTCTATTTCCCGTTTCTGCTGAAATATCATACCAAATCGTATCTCCGTCAGATAATGTATATTCCCCAAGAAAGATAGTTTCTCCAGCCGCTACCGTTTCCAGATCAACAGGAACAATATGAGGATGCCATATCTTACCTTCAGTAATTTCCATCCAATCATTATCCATCCAGTCATTATCTTCCCATTCATCATCGTCATCAATCATATCTTCCAGTACTTCTGCCACCTCCTCCTCGGTCATATAAGCTACGCCTATGATTTCATTATTCGCACCACGGACAATCTTTATGTTGATGATCCCTTTTGGATTTATATTCAGCGTATAAAAGGATTTGTTAGTCCGAATATCCATAAAGATATTGGCAAGCTGCCCTTGATAGTAATAGTTTTTTCCATCCATTGTAACACCTACTGCCCGGTATTTCGCTGCCTGTGCTTCCTCCAATTCCTTTTCTCGTTTTTCCTCTATTTCATCAAATGCATCACCTCGATCAAGTTTATCAAATAACATGGATTGAAATGCCCAGTCCTCATCTTCCAAAGCCTGATTCAGCCAAAATTCCAGTTCTGTTTCGTCCATACAATCTGTTAAAATGGAAAAAAATGCTATTGCTTTATCAGCATAGACTTTCTCGGCGACGTCAGCAAGCAAAGAGGACTTACCATCGAATCTCCGTACAGCGATAGAAAAAAACGCAACATCCTCATCTATGTAAAGTTTTTCAATCCATTTCTTCTGCGTACTTTCATCCAGCCGGGAGAACACAATCTCAAACAGCGGCAGACTATCAGCCTCATAGTACCGCTCTGCTAAAGAAGCATAATCTTTGTTACCCTGTTCACTGACTCCAACCTGCGTGGAATCTTGGTCCCCGGACGCTGTAGATCTGCTGGATGACTCATTGGATGCGGCAGCAGTAGGGTAAATGCCAACAAAAGCCGCACCAAAAATCATACACAGCGTTAGCACACCTGTCAAGAGCTGATATGTTTTTGATTTTCTCTTAAAATCCATAATTGCACCTAACCTTTCTTTTAATAATTGCTTATTTTCACTCAATGTAACCACACCGAGATTTTCCTTATATTTTCCAACTGCTGCCATGGCGTCAAGCAGGGTTTTCCCGTAGTCTTGCGCATTGACATTCCCAAATTTCGCAAGGACAGCTTCATCACAGGAAAATTCACAAGCCTTGGTAATCTCTCGGCTCATAAGATATACAAGCGGGTTATACCAATGAAGACAAACCGTAATCTGCACCAGCCATTTATAAAACATATCCCGTCGCTTGTAATGCGTCAATTCATGCAGAACAATATTGCGAAAATCCTTTTCAGGTATATCTATATTTGGCAATACAACACATGGATGAACAAAACCAAACAACAGCGGAGAAGAAATCAACGGATTGACGCACAGATCAATTGACTTCTTAATACCTAGCTGCTCTGCAACAATAGAAAACTGATCCAAAATTTCAATGTCACAAACTGGAGTCAATCCAACATGAATAAACCGTGTAAAACCTTGGTAGATTGTTATTTTCCGTATGAGTAGACCTAGCGCAACCATCAGCCAAACCAGCCAGACGTGATTGCTTAGTAACGATGCAATTTCTTGGAATGGATAGACAATTGTTAAATTCTCCACTGGATCATTCATATTTTCATTGTTCTGTTTTATATCGACAACAGGAGCAAGGGTATCTTCTGAAGTATTTAACATAGGGGTTTGTGGTGGCAATAGAGTGGTCTGGGTAAGAGCATAATCAATAGCCTGATATGTTTTCCCTAGCAGATTTACCTCCGATCCAAAAGGAAACAACAGTCGAAAAACGACAACCAGCCAAATGTAATACTGCCACTGTCGACTGATTTTATCTTTGAAAAATCGTCTTTCAAAAAGCAGGACTAGGATAAGCAAACTGCCAGAAAAAGACATGGACAGGAAGATTTTCAAAGTCGTACTCATTGTTGCTCTTTTCCTTTCTCTAACATTCCTTTCAATTCTTCATATTCCTCATCTGCCAGCAAATCACCCATAATCAAATTAGATACCAGCCCCTTTACACTCCCTTCATAAACCTTGTCTAGAAAATTTTTCGTCTGTGCTGTCTGATATTCCATTTCAGAAACAAGCGTGGTGTATTCATTGCGCCGTCCGATTTTCTTAGCACTCAAAAAGCCCTTGTTCATCAGCCGTGACAAAAGCACAATCAGGGTATTCTTCTGACATGGCTTCCCCCTAGCCGCAAGCCCATCCAAAATATAGGGGAACAGCGTCACCTTTTCTGGGTTCCCCCATACAATTTTCATAATTTCTAGTTCAGCATCAGATATTTGTTGTATCATATCATTCCTCCTTTATGTATAACACCATGTTGACTATAAATATAATATAACATCGTGTTGTACTTTTGTCAAGTTCATATCCGCCGAAGTGTTATAAAAAATACAACCAAACTATAAAATTTTGCTTCGTTCTCCTATCCATCTCTGAACTATAAAATAATTATAAAAATAATATGAAAATGTGCCTATATAAAGAACGCCTAGATTATCGTGCTCTGATCCAAAAAGTAAAAGGGGCTGTTGCATGAAGAAAAACATAGAATGAATATAATAACTTCTTGAATATAGTATCTGCTGTTATAAAATTTGTTGTGTCATTTTCTGGAAAGATCTGCCCGGTGAACTGCTTGTGGTCCTCCGTCACCCCGCTCCCGCTTAGTGAAAAACAAAACGGACGCTAAGCTCGAAATTACCTCGCTAAGCGCCGGCGTTTTTCAATAGGTTCCTTGAAGACCACAGACAGTTTTGTTTGTAAAATTGGTATCTCTTTTTCTTGTATGCTTTAACCCTATAGCCTTTGGCCCGATATCACTTGGCCGGGCAGCACTTTATAATAATTAAATATTTCTACCTGAAAACTTCCTTCAAAGTTCTTTTTCACAGGCTCCAGTCCACATACTCTATTCTCAAAGCCCATCGGTCCATATTCCTTATCTGCTCGCAAATTCATCAACATAAAGCTATTTCTTTGCTCCACAGTTCTTCGCAAAAAGTCCATGGTATAAAACTGCATCTGATAATTCTTATTACATTCATACTCAATAACAGGCAAAACACAATCCTTCGAGCAAATAGACGGAAGCATATCTAGATACTGTTTTTTCATCTTAGAAAGTTCCTCTTTTGTAAATCGATCTCTATATTTCTTATCCTCAAATTCCATCTCTGCCTTTGCCCATATATCATAAAAATGGACGCCGCTTATATAGACTGTCGCATCCTCTTCTCCACCAATTTTTACTATGCGAGGCTTTTTGTAAGTTCCAGAAGAAAGCTTTAGCCTTTTATTTACCCGGACTGGGATATGTGTTGCGGCAAATGTCAGCTCTGTCCTCTCATAGTCCTTAGAAATAAGCTTTGGCATTTTCTTATCAGAAAATCGATAACAGTTCATGGTGAGATTAGCAAGTGGCTCTTCCTCCAATTCTCCAAGCTGTACACCTTTTGAAAGAAGATAGACAAGCTGTACCTGTTCACTATAATTATATGTTTCCTCTATATAACTGCCTGATACCGAGGATATGGAAAAAACATAATCTCCTATTTTCAATCCATGGAGAAATGGGCTGATGCTTTGATTGAAAATTGATTTTTGGGACTCTCTATTTGTGCGTGGTACCCTATAGCGTCTTGTGTGCTCTGGCGCTTTTTCTGCTCCATTGCAAATCTCCCAAAGTAAAAGTCCCTCCTTATCTTCCGCAAGCATAGCCAACACCCCAGAGTGATCCTTTGCCCGATAAGCTATATTTAAAACCTGCTCCTTCGTCACCTGAGGCAAACAGCCCCTAATTTCTTTTATATTCATTTCTTTCTCCTTTTTGCATGAAGATACTATCTATAAAAAATTTATGTTGTAGCCAAAATCTGTGCAAGCAAAGCCTCACAGCCTTTTTTAATGTCTTCATAGGTTCTGTCAAAATCTCCAGTATACCATGGGTCCGCCACCTCTGCATCCGATCCGGCAAACTCCAAAAGCTTGTGTATCTTTCCACCTCTATGTCCTAACATGCGCTCCATATTCCTGATATTGGCATTGTCCATGCCAATTAAATAATCATATCTATCATAATCCTTTCTGAGCAGCTGAACTGCATATTTTCCATCCGTTGTAATATTAAATTCCTTTAGCTTTCTTCTAGTACCCGGATGCACCGGATTGCCAATCTCCTCTGTACTTGTGGCAGCAGAGGAAATAAAAAACTGATCCGATAAGCCCTGCTTTGCTACCATATCACGCAGAACAAACTCGGCCATTGGGGAACGACAAATATTGCCGTGGCAGACGAATAGTATTTTAATCATATCTTTTATATCCCTTCATAAGCCTTCAAACCTTGATATTT
>CAJUOO010000026.1 GCA_910588535.1 uncultured Lachnospiraceae bacterium
GTTTTTCACTAAGCGGGAGCGGGGTGACGGAGAACCACAGGCAGTTCGCCGGACGAATCTTTCCAGAAAATGACACAACACATTTTATCAACAAGAATAACTTTTACAATAAGTTATACAAACTTATGCCAATATCATCGGTCATCTTTTCTCTATCAGTAAAAACAGCATATTTTAAATTGGCTCCATTATCCTATCCCTGTATTCCTCTGATGCCTCCATCTCCCTAAGCCTTTCTATCACTGTCCTATCACCCCAAAAATGCATGGGATATGCCGCTTTCACCTTCACCTGTCTCATAAAATAATCAAAGCCCCAATAAAATCTGTCCTTCTGGCGCGGATCAAGAGGGAGGAACGCTACATCTATAACAACTTCGGAGAGTTTTTTCACCTCGTGCTTAAATCGCCTCTCCATATCTCTCTCACATTCCTCCGTCTCCCCCTCCCAACTCCACCAATTAAGATCTCCAGCATGATATATAGTATTTCCCTCTGCTTTTACCAAAAATGCCACCCCTCTGTCCGTCGACGCAAGTGTCATCACAGCAATGCCTTTATCCAGCTCTATATTCTCATCCTTTCCTACAAAACGCATTTTCTCCCACGCGCTTTCTGATATCCCCTTTTTTCTGATATAATTTTGATTCATCTTTGCATCCTTGGAGATAAGATAATAAGTCACTGCATGTATTTTCTCTAACTCAAATATCCTTTTATCAAAATGATCTGGATGCTTATGGCTTACAAATACATAGAGCTTTTTGTCAGGAAGCTTGTCAATTCCCGGAACAGGACCATCTCCTTTCAGTCCCTCACTATAGTAATCAAATAATAATAAACATGTCCTAAGTTCCACCAAAAAACAACTATGATTAATATACGTTATTTTCATCTCTACTCTTTCCGTTCCAGATATTCCACAAGCTCATTATAGCGCTCCTTTATACTATCATAGCCATGTTGGTAAAACTCTGACAGCTTCTCTTCCTTCGTCTCCAGCTTTGAAATAGCTGGCATACCGGGGCGAAGTACAAAGATTCTCCCCTTCTCCTCCAGATACTCGATATATTCCATGGTCCGATTATATTTCTCTGCGCGATAATAGATCGCCTTCACCAATTCAGGATACTTTCGATAGGCGGCAATGTATATTTTTTTCGTTTTTTTAGATAGACTCTTTCTATAACCCATATTTCTAGTTAAAATCACTACATTCTTCTTATGCCCTTCTGTGATGGTATGGCGAATTGGTACAGAATCGCTCAGACCTCCATCCAGATATGGTGTGCCATCGATATAGACCATCGGTGACACCAAAGGCAGGCTGCTGGAAGCACGACACATCTGCATAAGCCGCTGCCTGTCTGTTCTCTCTGACAAATACTCCGCTTTTCCTGTCAGACAATTCGTCACTGTCACCTCACATACAGTCGGCGATTGAAAGTAGGTGTCATAGTCAAATGGATATACTTGATTGGGATAGATATCAAATATCATATCCATATCAAACAAGCTTTTTCTGCGCAACATATTTTTGTGATTATGAAAATCATACTCTTTATCCTTTGGAATCATACAATCTCTTGTGCGCCCCGGTTGCCATGATACATAATCCACGGCATTGCATGCGCCCGCTGACACACCCACCACATAGGAGAAAGAAAGCTCCTTCTCCATCAGATAATCTAACACACCGGAGGTAAATACGCCTCTCACAGCGCCTCCCTCTAATATCAATGCTGCTTCCTTCATATTCTTCTTCCCTTCTAAATGGACAAGCGCCGTGGAATTATCCCACGGCACCTGTTCCTTAGTCCTCCATAATATCTGATTCATCCCCGACAATCTTTACCTTACTTTTATAAAGCTCATCAATGGCAAGTGACAAAGGCTTTGTATTACCCTTGTCTGGCACCAATGGATCCTCGCCGGCAATAATCTGCCTCGCTCTTTTTGCCGTGGCAAGCACGATGGAGTAACGGCTCTGCACCACTGGCTGCTCGCCCTGCTCTACCTCACTATTTACCACTTCCATTAAATCTGTGTAGGATGGATGTAACATAACTATTCTCCTTTCGACAGGGATCTAAGCCCTTCTTTCATTTTATTGATAAAATCAATATTCCGGGACGCTCTCATATGCTCATTTCGAATAATGTGATGCATCATATTCACGCACTCCTCTATCTGATCATTGATAATTAGATAGTCATAGGCACCTATTCCTTCTGCCTCCTCGGCAGCACGCGACAGTCTCGCCTCAATTACGGGCATGGTCTCCGTCCCTCTTCCCACTAACCGCTTCTTCAAGATCTCCGCAGAAGGAGGAGTGACAAATAAAAGCAATGTCTCAGGAAATTTCTTCTTTACCTGAAGTGCACCCTGAATCTCAATCTCAAGAATCACATCCTTGCCATCCATAAGCTGTGCTTCCACGTACTCCCTCGGTGTTCCATAATAATGATTGACATACTGTGCGTACTCGATAAATGCATCCGTCTCTATCATCTCTTTAAACTCCTCCGTGGATTTAAAGAAATATTCTCTTCCCTCTTTTTCTCCCGGCCTTGGATCTCTTGTCGTCGCGGACACGGACAGCGCATAGTTGTCATACCTGCTTGTCAGCTCTCTCATCAGTGTTCCCTTTCCTGAGCCGGCAAAACCAGAAACCACTGTTAAAATTCCTCTTTCCTTCATGCCTCTTCCCCCATTCTGTCACCCGGAAACCTATCCGCGATCGTGTCCGGCAAAAGCGCGGACAATATAATATATCCCTCTGCCACAATAACAGACTTTGTCTTTCTTCCCTGCGTCGCGTCAATCGCTGTGCCCTTGTCCTTCGCCCCCTGTATCAAGCGCCTTGCCGGTGCAGAATCTGAACTTATCACTGTCACTATCTTATCCGAGTTGACTACATTTCCATATCCAATGTTGATTAGCATACCATATCTGTTCCTTCTTCACAAGCCCGTTTCTACATTCTATTCAATATTTTGTATCTGTTCTCTTATCTTTTCTATCTCTGTCTTCAGCTCTATCGCATGGTTGGTGATATCAAGATCATTTGACTTGGAGAGAATGGTATTCGCTTCACGGTTCATCTCCTGAGCGAGAAAATCCAGCTTTCTCCCTACGCCATCCCCCTCCAGCAACGCTGTCTTAACATTAACAATATGACTTTTCAAGCGCACCAACTCCTCATCTACACAGATCTTATCTGCATAGATTGTCACCTCCGCGGCAATGCGCCCATCCTCTATCTGTGTTCCATCCAAGAGCTCCTTAACCTTCTCCTCCAACCTCTCACGGTATTCCTTAATAAGACTAGGAAAACGCTCCTCAATATAATCCACATGAAGCAACATCCCGTCAAGCTTTCCACAAAGATCCGCCTTGAGATTCTCCCCTTCCAGAATCCGGCTCTCCACCAACCTCTCAAGCGCACCCTCCACAGTCTGTTTTAAAAGATTCCAGACAGACTTTTCATCCATGGACTGCTCTTCCATAACAAGGACCTCCGGGCAACCTGCCAGCGCTGTCACCTTCACATCGTTCTCAATGCCAAACTGCTCAGCCATCTTATTAAAATAATGCATATACTCTTTTGCCAGCTCCTGATTATACTTCAGGCTCACGGTATGTTCTGATAAATCCTCATAAGAGATAAAAATATCCACCTTGCCTCTCTGCACAAAATTTTTAAGACATGTACGGATTCCTGCTTCAAAAAAATTCAACTTCTTCGGCATCTTAACTGCGGCATCCAGATACCTGTGATTCACCGCCTTTATCTCCACTGTTATCTTCCTCTGTCCGTCAGACTGCTCACATCTTCCAAAGCCAGTCATGCTCTTTAACATAGTAATCCTCATTTCTGGCACACCTGCACCTTTTTACCCCTAAATCCTACAGTTGCTCTTTTCCTTCCCCATTATAGACGATCTGAAAATACAAGTCAATATTCAATCCCCTGTCTTGCAGAAACTCCTCTGTCAAAAGGATGACGCTCCTTTTTCATCTCTGTAATATAATCCGCTCCTTGTATAAATACAGCGTCTGGCCTTCTTCCTGTCAGCACCAACTCAAACTGATTGTTTTCTGCCATGCCATATAGCTGTCTCACCATACTCTTGTCAAGAAGATTATATTCATAAGCAGAAAACACCTCATCAAGAACCAACAGATCACAGCCCTTGTCAAGCAATGCAAACACCTTTTCTATATTCTCATTATGCATCCTTGTCATCTGCGCCTTCTGTGCCTCAGTCATATTACGATAAAATCCACAATCAATAGAATTGCGCAGTACCGCTATCCCTGAAAGTGCAGAAAACTGTGTGATCTCCCCACTTGCTCTCGCCTTCATAAACTGCAAGAAAAGCACCGAAAGACCATTTCCCAATGCTCTGAGTGCAAGCCCCGCCGCCGCGGTAGTCTTTCCCTTGCCCTCCCCATAATATACATGTATCATCCACGATCCTCCAACCCCATATAGGAATATATTGCTTTCACATCTACATTCTCTCGGACAAGCGTGGCAAGCTTATCGTACTGCTCCTCTTTGTATTGTGCCATGTCAGGAGCCCTGAGCTCACATTCCTCACAGCCCTTATCTTTTAATATAATTCTTATCAGCTTCTGTGTAAATTCTTGACTATCAAATATTCCATGTAGATAGGTCCCCATACATTTGCCTCTCACACTGCCTTCCTGTATCTCCTTTTCCCCCTGAATATCAAGCAAGCTCTGCTCTTCTACCCTGCTCCTACCCATATGGATTTCATAGCCAGATACCTCTATGCCAGAAAGCTGTGCAAAAAATCCTTCCAGCCTTCTCACGCGCCCTTTGACCTGAACTGTCCTCTTCTGTTCTGAAAAATCTGTCTCAACCGACAGAAGCTCCATTCCTCTAATGGTCTTTGCGCTCTCCGCCCCAACGATATCCCGGATCTGCCTTCCCATCATCTGATAACCGCCACAGATACCTATCACCACGGCACCTGCTGCCGCCCTTTTCTTAATTGCCGCCTCAAGCCCGCTGCTGCGAAGCCACAGCAAATCCTCTATCGTGCTTTTGCTACCGGGAATTATGATTAGATCCGCTCCCTCTATCTCCCTTGGGCTTAAGGCATATTGTACATCCAGCCCCTCCATCGCTTCCAATATATGGAAATCCGTAAAGTTAGAAATCCGCGGCAGACGTACAATGCGCAACCTCAACAGTCCTTCTCCCCCGCTGCGAACAGACAACCGCCCAGCCAGACTGTCCTCGTCATCCACATCAACATTCGCATATGGGATCACGCCCACCACCGGTTTTTTCACAAGCTGCTCTATCATCTCAATCCCCGGATCAAGAATTGTCTTGTCGCCGCGAAACTTATTGATAATAAGTCCTTTTATGCGCGCTCTCTCCTCGTCTTCCAAAAGCACCAACGTCCCCGCAAGCTGCGCAAAAACACCGCCTCTGTCTATATCACCCACAAGGAGAACTGGAGCATCGAGAAGCTTAGCCAAGCCCATATTGACAATATCATTCTTTTTTAAATTGATCTCCGCTGGGCTGCCTGCACCCTCCACCACCACAATATCATACTCCTTATCAAGTTCCTGATATGCGTGCATAATATCAGGGATCAACCGTTTTTTGTAGGCAAAATACTCCCTCGCAGGCATATTTCCCACAGAAACACCATTTACTATCACTTGTGATCCTACATCTGTCGTTGGCTTTAACAGAACAGGATTCATGTACACTGATGGCTCGATACCACACGCCTCCGCCTGCATCGCCTGTGCCCTGCCTATCTCCAAGCCATCCTTTGTAATGTAGGAATTAAGTGCCATATTTTGCGATTTAAAGGGAGCTGCCTTGTAGCCATCCTGCACAAACATCCTTAGCAGCCCCGCTGTAATTAGACTTTTTCCCACATTTGACATTGTTCCCTGTACCATAATTACCCTTGCCATCCACTGCCTCCCTCACTCCCGCATCACGCGGATAAGTTGTTCATTTTCTTTATGTAGCCCTACGCAAATGCGGTAATACTGATCTCCAAGCCCTCTATAATTCCCGCACTGGCGGATTAGCACTCCTCTTTCAAGTAATCTTTGATACAGCTCCTCCTCTGCCCGAAACATTAGATAATTTGCCATGGAAGGATAGACCTGATATCCAAGCTTCGAAAGTTCTCTTTCGAGATATTCCCGCTCTGTCTTAATCAGCCTGACAGCACGGTCCAGATATTCTACCTCCCTCAGTGCAGCAATCCCCGCCACCTGTGCTACCCCTGATACAGACCAAGGCGCACCTGCCATCTTCATCTTTTCCAATAGTTCCGTATCTGAAGAGATCCCATATCCCAGCCGAAGCCCTGCCATGGCATAGGTCTTAGTAAATGCCTTTACAATCAGCAATCCCGGATGTCTCTCAATACAAGGCATTACAGAATACTTCTCTTCACACCCGGAAAGTTCCATAAAGCACTCATCGACAAGTATCCGTTTCCCTTTTATTGTCGCAGCGGTGAGAATTTTTTCTATCAGTGTTCTCTCTGCCAGATTTCCCACCGGATTATTCGGATTACACAACACCACCACATCAATATTATCAAGTTTAACTTCCTCCTCAAAGGAAAACCCCGTCTCCTCCTGCAAGGTGGCATAGCAGATCTTAGCGCCCGCAAGAACAAATGCCTTCTCATACTCCGAGAAGGTGGGCGCAGGTATCAGCACCCTTGAAGCCTTCACGGCAAGTGCATAGCGATAGATAATATCTGCCGCTCCATTCCCGCAGAGCACCCAATCAGAAGATACTCCCTTGGCACTGGCGATCGCCTTCCTCAGCTTTTCACACTGATCATCGGGATAGCGGCAATATGTTTCCAAATGCTCTGAAACAGCCCTCTTCACTCCCTCTGGCAGCAAAAGTGGGTTTATATTCGCCGAAAAATCCAACCAGATATTTTTTCCATAAACCTCCCCGCCATGAGTATAGGTTTGTTTCATATAGTTCTTTCCTCCATATTAATCAACATCCCTGCATCTTCCAGAACAACTATCTTTTCTGCTATTTTCTACCATAGAAAGAACACTGCTATTTTCACCGCCAGAAATAATATAGTACCCAGAACAGTCGTGCCCATCATCAATCGGTTGGCGCGGCAAATATCCTCCCTCTCCACCTCCCTCTTGGCATCTCCTATCGTGGGCTTTTTGTGTAATTTTCCAAAATACCATGCATCCCCTGCAAGCTGTATTCCCAGTGCCCCTGCACATACTGCTTCCGTCTGTGCCGAATTTGGACTTTTATGATTTCTGGAATCTCTTCTCCAGATTCGGTATGCATCCTGACAGGAACACCCAAAAAACGGGCTTATCACTATCATAAACAGAGCAGATATTCTTGCTGGAATGTAGTTGCATATATCGTCCAATCTCGCTGCCGCCCTGCCAAAATACAGATATGTATTATTCTGATACCCAATCATAGAATCCATCGTGTTGACTGCCTTATAAAAAAATCCTGCAGGTGCACCCAAAACTGCCATAAAAAGCAGAGGAGCTATCACCCCATCTGAGGTATTTTCTGCCACAGTCTCAATCGCTGCCTTTATCACACCTGTCTCATCCAGCTTGTCTGTGTCTCTTCCCACTATCATGGAAACTGCCCTGCGCCCCTCAGAAAGCCCTTTTGTCCGAAGTGCCTTTTCCACCTTCATGCTCTCTGTGCGAAGACTTTTCGCCGCCAAAAGCTGATAAGAAAAGATGGATTCCAAGGCTATTCCGGCAAAAATATGAACCTGATAGAAAAGAAAAAGCAATATGGAAGGAATTGCCACGGAAATGGACAGCACAAGAATTACAAGAACCATCCCACCGCAAAGCTCTGCTCCTGCTGTTTTTGGAAGCTGCCTTCTTATCTGCCGTTCCAAGTATGCGATCAAACTTCCTATCAAGCGTATAGGATGCCATGCATAATTTGGATCCCCCAATATAAAATCGAGGATCACACCTACAACCAATGCTATAGTACTGCAAACAGGCATTGTAAGCCATCCAGCAGATCGTATTATATCTATTATCTCTGTCATAGTTTGTCCCATTTATCTTCAATCCTGTGCTATTCTCTTATCTCAAGTGATTTGCTCTCAGACAGCATCTCTCGCACCTTTATCCGCCCTTCTTTAAAGTACCCCAGATAAGCCTCTCCATTTTTTATCTGCCAGTTATAATAGGTTTTATGTGGATCGGAAAGAGCCTCAAGAACTGCCATAATCGTTCCCCCATGTACCACAAATACAGCAATTTCAAGACCTCTTCTCTCTGCCTCCTCCATGCAGAACAGAAAACCATCCACACTTCGCTTCTTAAAAATAGCGATTTTCTCCCCTCCCGGAATATCCATGCTGCCTTCACTGTCAATCCATGCCTGATACTCTTTGTTACCATTGAGCTCTTGATAATTCTTATACTCAAATATGCCAAAATTACATTCTATCAAGCGCTCTTCCTGATAGATAGAAGCTTTCGGGAATATAAGTTTCGCTGTTTCCACACAGCGCTTCATCGAACTTGTAAATACAAGTTCTGTAATAAATGAATGATACACATTCTTCTTTCTTTCAAGAAGCTCTTTTTTTCCTATCTCCGACAAGCTCTCATCTGTCCTGCCAATATAGCGGTGTTCCTCATTGCCCTTTGTCTTTCCATGACGGATTAACAGCACCCTCACTTAATCCTTCCTCCTATCCCGCAGAACACTCGAATCACCTCATCTGCAGTCTTCGCAAGCTCTGTCATAATTCTGCCTGTAAGCTCTCTGTATTCTCTCTCCCTCTTATCTATGGGCACCACCCCACATCCCACCTCGTCACAGATAATGATCGATTGGGTATTCTCCGCCCTCAGTCTCTCAATAAGTATATCCTTCTCTTCTTCCGAAAAGACAAATCGCCTTATATAATGATGCAGCCCATAGATGAGCTTGGCAGAAAAGATGTCCTCTCTCCCACAATTCTCACAGATACAGGCCTCCTCCACTCTTTTATGATTCTGAATACAGGCAAGACCAAGCTTCCCTTGATTTGCTCCTCCAATATATACTTTCACACTAACCCCCCCCCTTGATTTCGCTTTGCGAAATCTCAAATCTATACAGAGAATGCCGTATTTCAGGCATTCTCTTGTGTGAGATTTAGAACTTCTTCATGAAGCAGCTCTTGCTGCGAGTGATTAGAAGTTCTTCTCACACTAACCCCCATCCGCCTGCTTTAGCAGGCATATAAATCAGGATGTGAAATTCTTATTTCACACTAACTATCCTCGAAAACGGTTCAGGCAAGCAAACACCTCCTGTACTCTTGGAAGAGCCAATCCGCATGGCACATAGGAACCCGCAAACGCATCCCATCCCTTTTTATCAAAGGTATCCATAATAAGATGCACTGTCTCCTGAACAGTCCGCCTTCCATCCTGAATCTGCTCTAATGCATAGCGAAGAAAATAGGCAAGTGCCATCGTCTGTTCTGAATCCGTAAGCTGCTCCAAATACCGGATATTTATTATTTCCTTATCCAGAGAAAAAGACTCCAGCCCGCTCGCCTTTACTTTCATATGCTCATGTCGGCTGGGCTTGTCCCCACCGCGCCCGCCTCTTCCTGAATGTCGCCCTCCCTCCGCACGTTTATAAGCAGGAAGAACACGCTGAAACTCAGGAACTGCAAATGCATGTGCTCGAAGCTGGAAGTCTGTTCGCTCCTTACACAGTTCCTTCACACGCTCCGTGATCTCCTCCGCCCGATAACAGTCCATCAAAAGAATATGATCCGCAATATGGAAAAAAGCACCTGAGCTCCCCGCCACCATAATGGTGGAGATACCAGCTTTTTCATATAAATCTCTCACGCGCTCAATATATGGTGTAATCGGCTCCTTCTCCCGCACAATCACTTGCTGCATAAACTCATCGCGCACCATAAAATTTGTCGCGGAAGTATCCTCATCAATTAAAAACAGCCCTGAGCCCGCCTCAATGCTCTCCACAACCCCTGCCGCCTGTGAAGTGCTTCCGCTGGCATCTGCGGTCGTAAATACCGTCGTGTCCTTCTTATCTGGCAAATCATTGATAAATAAGGAGATATTGACATTTCTGATCGATCGCCCATCCTCCGCGCGCAGCTTCACGGCCGTGTCATCCGTGATCACAAGTTCTCTGCCATCTCCCTCAATATGATTGTACACGCCAGATTGTATCGCTTCCAGCAACGTAGACTTGCCATGATAACCGCCTCCGACAATCAGGGTCACACCTCTTGGTATTCCCATGCCCTTCACCTCTCCACGGTGAGGCAGCACAAGCGTCCTCTCCATGGACGCTGGAGAGACAAATGGCACACATTCAGCAAGTGGAAGTTCAGACACTCCACTCTTTCTCGGAAGCACAGCACCATTTGCCACAAATGCAGCAAGTCCCTCCTTCTTTAAGAGCTTTCTTAACTCCGCCTGATCTTCTGCAAGAAAGATAGCACGCTCTAGTTTTCTCTGATCCAAATTTTTATAAAATAGACTATTCTCCACACAGCGCGGAAGAAATTCAAATAAAATCTTTTCCAGTTCACCAGCATTTATAGTACGCCCAAAGGCAGGAAACCCTACATAAAAACGCACAATCAATGTTCCTCTCGTTATCTCGCAGGCACTGCGCGGCAAAACCTCCTGCCCACAGCGGCTGATAGACAATAATCCACTCTTTCCTGAACCCTTCGCCTTAAAATTATACTGCTCAAACTGTCTGGAAAGCTGCCTAACTAGAAAATCCTGAAGGGCAATTCGAGAACAATCTTCCTTATAATACTCTTCAGGAAGCCCTGCCACCTGACAAGGAAGCTGCACATGAAGGCTGGACGGCGATGCAAATGGATCCCCCTGAACATGATCAATGGAAAGAATATAATTAGAAAACCGCCACTCTCCCGCCGTATCCTTGTAAGCCGGATAACCCTTGTGATCAATAGATTTTAACAAAACGCGAAGCTCATTCGATGCCTTCATTCTTATTCCCCTTTTCTTCTATATAATATTATGTATCAATCCCACAACCACGGCAAGCACAAGAAAAGCAATCTCGCAAAGCTGTAAAAAATACCCTGCCAGATCTCCTGTAATACCACCAAACTGCTTATATGCCATCCTTTTATAATATAAAAAAATAAGCCCAGAAGATAGAACCATCAGCAGTCCTGCCACCGGTGCAACACACATTCCCGCCGCTGTGGTGCCCGCTAACACCAAACTATTTCCAATTATCACCGCTCTTCTGTTTGCCGCCGCCGCAAATTCATAAAGCGATCCACTTTCTCTCGCACTCCTCAATGTCACAAATCCCACCGCGCTCCACGCCCTTGACATAAGATACCCCAGTGATATAAGAAAAATCCCTCTCTGCATAAGCTCTGCATACAAACCTGCATATAACAATATATAGCTACCAAAACGAATCACCGCAAAAGCTCCCAGATGAGCATCCTTAAGTATTTCCAGCTTTTTCTCTCTGCTGCCGTAAGAATTGAGTGCATCAGAGGTATCCATAAAACCATCCATATGAATCCCACCAGTAATCAGTATAGGAAGCCATGCTCCCACTGCTCCTGTCAAAAAACTCCCACAGCCCAGATATCTTGACAGATGCCACCAGCCAAGCTGCGCAGCCCCCACAAACAAGCCCACCACTGGAAAAAAGCAGAGCGCAAGGGACAAAGCGTCCTTCGTCCACTCCACCATTGGAGCCGGAAGCCTTGAATACATCGAGACAGCGATGCAAAAGCTGTGCCATATATTAATTCCTGCTTTCTGCTTCTTCATATACCCTCTTATTCCATCCTATCTTATTTTATTATATCCTTCCATATTATTGGAATACCACACACCACTTCACTCACATGGTCCGCCTCAGCCGCCAGCCTCTGATTGATCTTGCCCAAAAGCATCTGATAGTGGCTTGTCTCCTTATCATATTGTTCACCGGAAGAAAAGATATCATTGCTTACAATAATACAATGCTCACACTTCTTTCTTATATGTTCCACTCCTGAAAAGACAGCCTCTAAAAGCTCTTTATCTGAGCGCATGGTCTCTGTGCCATACATCTCATTCGCCAACAAATTAGACATACATTCTACCAATATCACACCTGCATAGTCACACTCCACAGAAGCCATATCCCGATAACATTCTATGGTAACAAATCCTTTCTCCTTACGCATATCCCGATGACGCTTGATTCTTGCAAGTGTCTCCTCGCCAAACGGCTGCATCGTCGCTATATAATATCGGGTTCCCTTTTCCTCACAGGCAAGTGCCTCCGCATATTCTGACTTTCCGCTCCCGCTTCCTCCAATTACTAATATAAACATACTATCTCTTCCTTAAAAGGCTAATATCGCTGATACGCTTCCAGATTATTTTCTTCAAAGGTCTCTTTATTCTTATATACAGCCAAGGCCATATCAAGCATCGGCAGAAGCAACACTGCCCCTGTTCCCTCTCCCAATGCCAAATTCCCGTGAATCACAGGCTCCAGCCCCAGCTCTTGCAACAATAATTTGTGCGCAGGCTCCTTTCCAAGATGTGACGCCACCATATATTGAACTGCACAGGGGCAAAGCCTAGCTGCGATCACCGCCGCGCAGGCGCTGATCACACCATCGACAAGCACTGGCACTCTATAGAGCGCGCCACCCAAAAACACTCCCGCAAGCCCCGCGAGGTCAAAACCTCCCACGCACGCAAGCATGTCAAGCACATCAATATCCCTGCAAATATACTTCTCTCCAAAATGATAGATAAGAGCCCTCTCAATTACAGAACATTTGTTTAAAAGTCCCTCCGAAGAAAGCCCCGCTCCTCTGCCTGTCACATTCTGCGGATGACACCTTAACAACAGACTTGTCAGTGCACTGGTGGTGGTGGTGTTCCCAATTCCCATCTCACCCGTGCCAAGAATGTGATACCCGCTCTCCTTCTGCTCATGCACCAGTTCCATGCCTACAAGCATCGCTCGCACAGCCAGCTCTCTGCTCATGGCAGGCTCTTTGGCAAAATTCTTTGTTCCGGCAGCTATCCTTCGATCCAAACAACCACCTGCGGGCTCTGCCATTCCCATATCAACTGGAATCACATCTGTATGACAGCAAGCTGCCATCTGATTGATACTGGCTTTTCCCGCCACAATATTCTCCGCCACTGTATGAGTAATGGAAGAAGAACTCTGTGAGATCCCCTCCTCCACAATCCCATTATCACTACACAACACTAAAATCGCTCTTTTAGAAAGCTCTATCTTTGTTGTGTCCTGCGCCGCCGCTATATCACAGAGAATTTCCTCCAGCCTGCCAAGCCCATCAATCGGCTTAAACACAGCATCCCAGACAGCCTTTGCCCTCCTTCTGACATCCAAGCTTACTGGCTTGATCGTCTCTATCCTAGAATAAAGTAAAGCTTCCCAATCCATATCATTCCTCTCCCTAACTTCTACCATTGTAACAAAATCAACTCTGCTTTTCAACGAATACTTTTGTTCTATTTTATACTTTTTAATGCGGCGCTTTATATATTGTTTTAAATTTATAATTTCTTGTAGGATAAAATTCCTTTTATTATTTTCGAAAAAGGTCCGCACAGGTAGTTAGTTCACCGGGCGATTCTTTCCCGAAAATAATACAGGCAATATAGTATAACATCTTGTAGGATGAGATTTTTATCATTTTTGGAAAAGATCCGTATAGCCAGCCCGCTGTTTTCCTCCGTCACTCCGCTCCCGCTTAGTGAAAAACGTAACGGGTACTAAGCTCGTGAAAACCTCGCTAAGTACCGACGTGTTTCAATAGGTTCCTTGAGGAAAACAGCGGGCTGGCTATACTACTTTTATTGAATCGTTCATATATCCTGTGATTTTTCATATATTTAAAACTCTATTTTATCTTTTTCTTGTCTGTATTCATAAATCATCAAATTTTTCTGTAAGAAAACAACAAAACTTTCTATCGTTCCTGTACAGACAGAGTTACAATGCTACAACGTGTTTTGCCTAACTGATAAAACAGCCCAGTGAACTGCTTGTGGTCCTCAAGGAACCTATTGAAAAACGCCGGCGCTTAGCGAGGTAGTTTCGAGCTTAGCGTCCGCTGCGTTTTTCACTAAGCGAGAGCGGGGTGACGGAGGACCACAAGCAGTTCACTGGGCGGATCTTTCCAGAAAATGATACACCAAATTATAAACAGCAGATAAAGAATATCATTTACAAGAAGTCATAATGACTTGCACTTTCTGTGCTTGGTGCTGACTAACGTGAACAATTGACGAAACACTGACACTTCAGTATAATATCAATAACAAGGAACATTGTCAGGAGGATACAGGGCATGGTGTTGAAGAATAAATTAGGTATCAAAAGCTTGCCAAAATAGAGGAACAAATCAGCAAGGCAAAAGCACTGGAGTTGTTTGAAAAGGGGCTTCTGGATGTATACGAGGTCGGAACATTTCGGGGACTTGCAGGGAAATTAGTGCAAAAGCTAATACGCCCCACACAGCAAGTAGAGGGAACGAGCGTTTTTTCCTTTCTCAAAAAGTTATAAAAAGAGAGCTTCTTTCCATTGCTTCAAAAATCTGTTATACTATATCTGTTTGTATTTTATAGAAAAGAGGTGTTTTAATAATGGCATTAGATGGAATTACTATATCTAATATGGCAGATGAGCTTCGCTCCACCATATTGAATGGACATATCAGCAAGATCTCACAGCCGGAGCCAGATGAGCTTCTGCTGACTATCAAGAACAACAAAAAGCAATATCGGCTTCTTCTCTCGGCAGGAGCATCTCTTCCTCTCCTCTACTTGACAGAAAATAATAAGGTAAATCCTGCGATCGCCCCCAATTTTTGTATGCTTCTGCGCAAACATCTCAATGGCGGAAAAATAATTGATATTACTCAGCCGGGCTTAGAGCGCATCCTCCACTTCACCATTGAGCATCTAAATGAAATGGGAGATCCATGCAAAAAAATCTTGACCGTCGAGCTGATGGGCAAGCACAGCAATATTATTTTTCGAGACGGAGATACAATTATCGACAGCATTAAGCGTGTGTCCGCACAGGTTAGCTCAGTGCGCGAAGTTCTTCCCGGAAGAACTTATTTTATCCCGCAGACTCAAAGCAAGGCCGATCCTCTGACCATCGGTGAGGAAGAATTCCGCACTCTTATCTACCAAAAGCCCATGCCCCTTGCCAAGGCTATCTACACCAGCCTCACTGGATTAAGCCCGATTGTCGGGCAGGAGATATGCTATCTAGCTGGAATTGATGCTAATTTCCCGGCAAACAGCCTTGATGCACTGGAACAGCTTCATTTCTACCATATCTTTTCTCAGATTATGGAGCTAGTAAAGCAGAAAGATTTTTCTCCCGCTATTTTCTTGGACTCAAATGGACCAGTTGAATTTTCCAGTATTCCACTGACCATATATGCAGATTTAAAAATGGAATCTTATCACAGCATCAGTGCTGTACTAGAGAGCTATTATGCCTCAAAAAATACGATCACGCGTATTCGACAAAAATCCGCAGATCTACGAAGAATTGTTCAGACTGCTCTGGAACGTAATCGAAAGAAATATGATCTTCAACTTAAGCAGCTCAAGGATACAGAAAAAAGAGACAAATATCGCATCTATGGAGAACTTTTAAATACTTATGGATATGAGCTATCAGGAGGAGAAAAAAGTTTTTCTGCACTTAATTATTATACCAATGAAACCATCACTATCCCGCTGGAGACAGATCTCTCTGCTCAGGAGAATGCTAAGCGATATTTTGACAAATACGGAAAATTAAAACGAACCTTTGAAGCCCTCACTGATCTCATCAAAGAGACGGAGGAGGAGATCGAACATCTGGAATCCATCTCTACAGCTTTAGATATAGCTCTTTTGGAAGAGGATCTGGCAGAAATTAAAGAAGAGTTGATGGAATATGGTTATATTCGCCGCAAGTATTCTGGCAAAAAGGCAAAGATTACCAGCAAGCCCTTTCATTACATTTCCAGCGATGGCTATCATATGTATGTAGGAAAGAATAATTTTCAAAACGAGGATCTGACCTTCAAGCTTGCCACCGGAAATGACTGGTGGTTCCATGCCAAAAAACGTCCCGGCTCTCATGTGATTGTCAAGTCCAATGGCGATGAGCTACCTGATCGAACCTTCGAGGAGGCAGCAAGGCTTGCCGCATACTATTCCAGTGGCAGGGAGGCAGAAAAGGTGGAGATTGATTACGTTCAGAGAAAACAGATTAAAAAAGTATCAGGCGCCAAGCCCGGCTTTGTTATCTACCACACCAACTATTCCATGGTAATTGAACCTGATATTAACGGAATCTCCTCTTTCTCTTAACATCTCTTCCTCAATCGCTCTGTGCACCATCGCGTGGAAAAAGAGAGCTGTCGCATTAAGAAAAACACATACAAGTTATTTTTAGATAGTACTGTATTTTGTACTATATTTTATGTGTATAATACTTAATGCGACAGCTCCGACAGCCTCTATTGTATGCCATCCTCCTTGCAGCTTAGAGGTTTTACAAGCTCAGCCGGCTCATTTGGCTGGTCCTTTTCTTCTTCTTTTCTCTTCCATATCTTAAATGCCTGATAAGACTGAACAAAATGTCTTGAAAGTATTGAATTTTTTGACCTCATAGATCGATACTTTTCTGCAAGTTCTTTTAATCCCAGATCGGGCAATATAGATGTGTCAAATCCAATATAGTTCTCCAATTTTTCAAAGATATTCACTCTTTTAGGCACAATATGGATCCCTTTCAGCCTTTCCTGAACCTCATCCACAATGGCAGATAACTTTTTAAGCCTGACATTCAGTCCGATCGCCCCGATCAGGCTTATCGTAAAATCAATGATATAATAAATAATTAAACCTATCCCAAGATAGATGCCAAAGCTCCTTGGATAGAGATTCACAATGGCTTCCACCCATTTTTGTAGAAAAATAAATAAAAATAACGTATAAAAGCCCCATGCTATCGTACTTTCCAGACAGAGAATCCCCTTATAGTTAAATGGCTTATCATTATAGTCCCACCAGATGCAGCCAAAGATCTTCTGCATAATAATAGCAGTCACATACTCTAATGATGTCGCCAAAAAAGTACCGCCAAAGTATAGTGCCAGCCAATTTCCCTCCAACGGCCTCAGCACAAAATATACAGTGAGCGCACCCACTCCGTAGATCGGGCACATAGGGCCGTGGATAAATCCCCTGTTTGTCAGCTTTTTATTACAAAACGACATATAGATCGATTCCACCACCCAGCCAAGAATACTGTAAATCAAAAGCCAGTGTACCACATGATAGACATCTGTGCCAAAAAAAGGCATGTCCCAAATTTTCATTCTTCCCTCTTTTCTGTATATCGTCAAACTATATCTCTATCTGACAATATGACATAATTAAAACACCCGCAATCAGCCACATATTAAAAAAGCCAGCACAATACCAAGAACCGCGCCAGCCAGTACCTGTAGCGGTGTGTGGCCAATGTATTCCTTTAACAGCTCCTCCGGCAGACCCTTGTATTCATGATTAAAGGTGCTTACCATAAGATTGAGAAGCTTTGCCTGCTTTCCTGTCTCCCTCCTGACACCCATGGCATCATACATCACAACCATCGCCATAATAAAAGCTATGGCAAACTCTGAGGAAGCAGGACCATGAATGATTCCCGCTGCAGTCGTAAGGGCACATACTGTGGAGGAATGTGAACTTGGCATACCGCCTGATCCAACCAGACGCTCCGCATGAAATTCCTTCGTCATCAGCATATTTATGCCCGTCTTTAATACCTGCGCTGTGATCCAGCCGATCACAGCGCTCAAAAACAACTTATTATTTCCCAATAGAATTAGAAACTCTGCGATATCCCATCTCATACCGCAGCAGCCACTTTCCTGTCTCCAAACCGGTGTACTGTCTCCACCAGACCACAATGCTTATCTGCAAACATAACCACCATTCCCTCCCAAGTCTTTGGAGGAATGATTGTGAGCGGCCACATATGCCTCAGTATAATATCACGCTCCGTTCCATTTAGCTCAAAAATATGGCTGGCATTTTTCAGAGCCTTTGCAGGATGGGTGAAGCCGTGAAAATGCTCCCCCGTCTCCTTCGCGTGTGTATGCCAATCGTATAAATATAAGTCATGCAGCAACCCTCCTCTTGCAGCAGAGCAATAATCAAGATCAAACCGCTTACAGACCTTATAGCTGTAGTAGGATACATGCAGACAGTGCGTCAGCGTCGTCGTGCAACCATGCTGTACAAACTGCTTCATCGACTGGAATTCTTCATTCTTCAGTATATCATGTACACACTCCAGATACTCAATATCTGTGAGACATTCCTCATCCTGAAGCCACTCTTCTTCTCTCAGACTTTTTAAAATATTTCCCCGAATGGGACTCCTTCTGATTAACCTTGCCATGTAATCCTTCCTTTTAATTTATAAATATTTAATACTTACATAAAATATTTTATAATTGCCTTATATATAATATCATATTTCCACAGTGATGCAAACCATTTTTATAGATTCTTTAAAAAAAATTAAAAGAAAATATCCTCTCCCTCTGGACCAAGCTGCAATATCTGCATCCGCACATAAGGAAAAGACCGTTGTATTATCACAGCGGTCTTTTTCTCGTTATCTTTCTACACGCTCTGTCCGGGGGAGAACAGCATACGCACCTTTTTCACTTCGTCCTCGGTTGCCTTTGCAGCAGGAGTATAGTACTGTTTGCTCTTAGCAAGCTGATACAACTCCTCCTGTGACATCTCACACTGGTTACGAATCTGCTTTAATGTCTGTCGAAGCTGCATATTTTCTGTCTGAGGAATCATCTCCCCATACTTAGTCAGATTTGAGTTTACACTCTCTAGGGCATCTGCCACCATAACCTTCTCTTCCATCTTATCGACTCCTTTCTGCTACTGCAAAAACTTCATTAACTGCTGTTTTGTCTCCGCCGCGGACTGTGCTGATTTCTGGAAGAATTGCTTTACCTCCTGATCAGATGCCGCATTAGCATATGCTGTCATCTTGCCGTTGCTGGTCTCATAGCCCATAATCAGATGTCTTAAATTTTGCAATTCCAATTCTGATAAATCTGCCATAAAAAAATCCTCCTTTTTCGTACTAAACTCTGTGCTTGTATCTAACACTTCCTTAGTATCTGCAAAAAGGAGGATTTTATTCCTTATTTATAACTGATAATAAAGCTGCTCGTAACGCTTTGCCGAGCTATTCCACGAAAAATCTGCCGCCATGGCACGATCAATTAGTTTATTCCATTCCCGTTTATTTTCATAGTAAATGTGTTTTGCATATCGAATAATATTCAACATCTCATGTGCATTATAATTCATAAACGAAAAGCCTGTTCCTCTGCTCTCATATTCATTGTAAGGCTCCACCGTATCCTTTAAACCGCCCGTCTCACGCACAATCGGAACCGTTCCGTAACGCAGACTCATCAACTGGCTTAAACCACACGGCTCAAACAAAGAGGGCATTAAAAATGCATCACAGGAAGCATAAATCTTGTGTGACAATTCCTCCGAATAATAGATATTCGCCGAAACACGATTGTTATACTTCCAATCATAGTGACGGAATAAATTCTCATAGCGCGCCTCGCCGGTACCCAAAACCACGAGCTGTACATCATCGCTACATATTTCCTCCATCACACACTCAATCAAATCAAAGCCCTTCTGATCTGTAAGCCTTGAGACAATTCCTATCATAAACTTTCTGTCATCCTGTTCAAGTCCCAACTGCTTTTGCAGCTCTCTCTTGTTCTTAATTTTTTCCTTTCGGAAGGTCCTTGCATCATAATTTGCAAAAATATAGGGATCAGTTGCTGGATTATATACCTCATAATCAATACCATTCACAATTCCCATCAAGTTATTGGATCTCGCTGACATCAGCCCATCCAATCCCTCACCGTAAAAAGGTGTCTTGATCTCCTCTGCATAAGTATCACTGACGGTTGTAACATAATCTGCATATACGATTCCACCCTTTAATAGGTTTGCATCCTTATAGGACTCCAACTTATCCGGCGTAAAATAGTACGCAGGCAGGCCCGCAATATCTTTGACCGTCTTGATGTCCCATATTCCCTGAAATTTCAGATTATGGATTGTCATAATTGACTTCATATTCCAATAGAATTCTCCCTCACGGAATTTGTCCTTCATATAAACTGGTATTAACCCCGTCTGCCAGTCATGACAGTGAACAATATCCGGTCTAAAGCCAATTACTGGCAAAGCAGAGAGAACTGCTCTTGAAAAAAAGGCAAACCGCTCTATATCCCACTTTGTACTTCCGCTATACGGCTTATCTCCGCTAAAATAATATTCATTATCAATAAAATAAAAAATAATTCCTTCGTATTCCAGCTCAAAAATACCAACATACTGCTTTCTCCACGCCAAATCCATATAGAAATGGTCTCTGTATGTCATCATATTTTTCCAATTCTCAGCCATGCACATATATTTGGGAAGAATAACTCGGACATCAAACTCATTCTTGTCGAAATATTTCGGCAGAGAACCTGCAACGTCTGCCAATCCTCCGGTCTTTATAAATGGCACTGCCTCTGAAGCTGCAAATAATACTTTCTTCATCTCGCTAACCTCCCGCGTTTTCCTTAACTCTTTAGTAGATTGTACCACAAAACTGTATTGATGTCTATGGCAGCGAAATGATTTTCTTTTCTTTCCTTATATTTCACCTTCCATTTTCTTGCTCCAAACGTATCTTATCTGCGATCAGAGCGATAAATTCAGAATTCGTTGGCTTCCCCTTCCCATTATTGACCGTATAGCTAAAAAGCTCATCTATGGTGTCAATCTTTCCTCTCGACCACGCCACCTCTATAGCATGGCGTATGGCACGCTCCACTCTGCTCGATGTCGTATGATTTTTCTTCGCGATATTTGGGTAAAGAAGTTTTGTGATAGAATTTAACATCTCCGCATCCGCCACCGACATCATAATTGCATCCCTGAGATATTGGTATCCCTTAATATGTGCTGGTATTCCAATCTCATGAATCATATCTGTCACTGTGCTTTCCAGTGAACGTTCCTCCTTCTTAAGACGCTGTCCATAGGAAAGCACACGTTTCGTATCTGAGCGATGCTGTCTCTTATCCTTAATGTATTGAAGCTGTTTTAAAACTGCATCATTATCAAATGGCTTCCTGATATAATAATGTGCTCCAAGCCCAAACGCGTCTTCTGCAATATCATCCTTACCTATCGCCGTGATAATGATAAACTTTGGTATCTTACGAATGGACTCATCCTTACTTACTCGCTCCATCACACTCAGCCCGTCAAGCTTCGGCATAATTAAATCCAAAAGCACCACATCTGGTTCTTTTTCTTTAATTATCTCGTAGACATCTTCCCCATTCGTTGCCCGCCCTACCACCTCGATCTCACTGTCAAGCCGACAGACATCCTCTAAAAGCTTGACCACTGCTTCGTTATCGTCCGCAAGCGCAACATTCAGCTTTTCCATAGCCCTCTCTCCTTTATAGCTACCTTCCCCCATTTCCCATATATGTCACATTATATCTATAAAACAGGAATGTCGCAACTTATTTTTATCGGAATAATCCTTCCTCCGTCGACATTTTTAGACATCACCCCCTAATCCAATTCGGACCATCCTCTGTATAGAGATAGTGAACAAGCTGGTCATAAGCCGTGCTTCTGGGGAGATTATAAAGCCTGCACACCTGTGTCAAGGTAATCTCTCTTTTCTGCCATTTTCTCACCACAACCGCAAAATTCTCCGGCAACTGCGTTCTCGGTCTGCCAAACTGCACTCCTCTTTCCTTGGCTGCAACGATTCCCTCCGCCTGCCGCTCTCTGATCGCATTTCGCTCATTTTCTGCCACAAAACTCAACACCTGCAATACTATATCACTGACAAACGTTCCCATCAGATCCTTTCCCCGTCTGGTATCCAGCAATGGCATGTCAAGCACGACAATATCTGCACCGATCTCCTTTGTTATTGTTCTCCACTGTTCAATAATCTCCTCATAATTGCGCCCCAACCTATCGATCGATTTTATATACAAAACCGCATCCTTTTTCAGTGCTCTCAGCATCCGCTTATATTGCGGTCTATCAAAATCCTTGCCTGACTGCTTATCTATATAGATTTTTTTGCTGGGAACTCCAGCCTCCCTCATGGCGATCAACTGTCGATCCTCATTCTGCTCTCTTGAGCTTACCCTCACATAACCAATCCTCATTTCCTTCATTCTGCATTATCCTTTCTTTTTATCCAAAAATATTTGCATCTTCCCTATTCTCAGGGTGCGCAAATAATTATAGAATAACGCAGAAAAAATCCTCCGTCTCAGGGATTCTTTTCCAGACGGAGGATATGTAACCTATATCTATTCTTCTATATTATCAACCTTGCTTGCACGTTCTTTAATTTGTTTCTCTTGCACATCTGCTGGTGCCTGCTCATATCGACTGAAACTGTAGGAATAATCTCCCATACCTCCAGTCATGGAGCGAAGATCTGTCGAGTAACCGATAATCTCAGCCATAGGGACATCTGCCTCAATCACATTGATCTTCATATTTCCTCTGCGCTCAGGATTCATGCCCAGCACTCTTCCTCTTCTCTTGTTCAAATCTCCCATAATGTCGCCGGTATATTCATCCGGCACTGTCACCTTCAAAGCTACAATAGGCTCAAGCAGAACAGGAGAAGCCTCCAAAAATCCTTTTTTAAACGCAATTTTTGCAGCTGTCTTAAATGCCATCTCTGAGGAATCCACCGGATGATAGGAACCATCCACCAGTGTAGCCTTCACGCCAACTACCGGATAAGCAGCGAGCGGTCCCTTCTGCACAGCCTCCTGAATTCCCTTTTCCACTGCCGGGAAGAAATTCTTTGGCACAGCTCCTCCAAATACCTTCTCCTCAAATACATATGCTTCTTCCTGATTGCCGGACGGCTCAAATTCAATATGCACATCTCCATACTGTCCATGTCCACCGGACTGCTTCTTATGTCTTCCCTGTACCTTTACCTTCTTGCGGATTGTCTCGCGAAATGCCACCTTAGGTGCGGACAGCTCCACCTCCACCTTATAGCGGTTTAGCAACATGCTGACTGCCACCTCAAGCTGCTGATCTCCAATACCATACAGAAGCGTCTGCCTGTTCTCTGTATCATTTACAGCCTTCAGCGTCAAATCCTCATCCATCAGCTTCGCCAGAGCACCGGAAATCTTGTCCTCATCTCCCTTATTCTTCGCCTTATAACGCATATAATTATAAGGAACAGATATCTCCGGCTTCCCGTAGGTGATAGGCTTTGTCTTTGTGGAAAGTGTATCTCCTGTCACAGAGTTCGAAAGCTTTGCAACTGCTCCAATATCACCCGCATGAAGTTCCTTCACCTCAATTGGCGTCTTGCCCTGCATCACATATACTTTTGAGATCTTCTCCTCTGTGTCCTTATCATAGTTAAAGATCATGGAATCCGGCTTAAGTACACCAGAACACACTTTGATTAATGAATATCTACCGATAAATGGATCGGCGATCGTCTTAAAGATCTTGGCAGAAAATGTCTTATCCTCCTTATAATCAGCCTGAAAGATCCCATTGGTGCGAAGTTCAATTCCCGCCACCGTTCTCTCTGTCGGGGACGGAAGATAATGCACAATACCCTGCAGCAGCATCCTCGCACCAACTCCTGTCAATCCAGATCCAATAAGCACCGGAACCATACCGCCATCTCTGACATGAGAACGGATAGCGCCCAGAATTTCATCCGCGGTAAATATCTCCTCGCCCTCTTCTCCGCTCGCGTCAAAAAACCTCTCCATATAATCATCGCTGGTCTCTGCAACCGCCTCAATCAATACCTCTCTTGCCTTCTTAAGATTCTCCATCGAATAATCAGGTATCGGGAAATCCTCATATGTTGTTATATCGACAAAACGCCTGCCCTCCATCTTCACCACATTGACAAATCCGACAAATTTCTCATTTTCTCGAATTGGAAGATGAAATGGCGCAATCTTCTTTCCAAATTTCTCTGTCATATCCGCAAGTGCCTGCCGGAAGCTTGCATGATCCAGATCCATATCTGTCACAAACACCATCCTAGGAATATTATACTTCTCACACAGCTCCCACGCCTTAACCGTTCCCACTTCCACGCCATTCTTGCCGGACACCACAATCACCGCCGCATCTGCCACGCTGATAGCTTCCTCCACTTCACCCACAAAGTCAAAATATCCCGGCGTGTCCAGAACATTAATCTTTGTATTCTCCCACTCCATAGGAACCACTGAAGTATGTATGGAAAATAATCTCTTAATCTCCTCTTTATCGTAGTCACTGACCGTATTGCCGTCCTCCACTCTTCCCTGACGGTTCACCAGACCAGAAACATATGCCATAGCCTCGACAAGCGTCGTCTTGCCGCAGCCCCCATGCCCCAGAAATACTACGTTGCGCACCTTGCTAGTTGTATACACATTCATGTTCGCATCCTCCAATACCTTGTTTTTCGTGTGCTTTGACATATTCCCCTTCCAAATTACCTCGCAGGAAAGCACCATGCTTTTATTTTACTAAATTTTTCGCCAATTTTCAATATGTTTTCGGAATATTTAAAATCCTTCCAGAAGGCTTATTACCGTGCACAGGTTTGACAAATATTCTCATCTGCGGTACAATTCTTTATATTTCTTTTTGAAAGGAGCTCCCCATGAATGAGGTGACAATAGGCTTTCTTGGGCTTGGTCTTATCGGCGGCTCTATCGCCAAGGGAATCAGGCGGCATCACAAAAATTATACATTGATCGGCTACAATCACAACTATTCCACTGCTCAGGCAGCACTTGAGGAGGGGGTTCTCAACCTTGCCGTCAAGGAGGTTGACGACTCGTTCTCTCATTGTGATATTATCTATCTGTGTATGCCCGTCTCTTATAATGTAGAATATCTTGAAAAGATCAAGCCTTATCTGAAACCCTCCTGCATCCTCACTGATGTGGGAAGTGTGAAGGGCAACATCCACAAAGCTGTCAAAGAGCTTGGACTGACCAGATATTTTATAGGTGGTCATCCCATGGCAGGTTCCGAAAAAACAGGTTATGCAAACTCTACAGATCATCTTCTGGAAAATGCCTGCTATCCTCTGACTCCCTGTGAGGACACGGATCCTAAGGCACTACAATTCCTCAAAGAGCTCACCGCATCCTTGGGCGCCCTGCCATTTGTTCTATCTGAGCAGGAACATGATTATGCTGTGGCTGCCATCAGCCATCTGCCTCATCTGATCGCCTCTGGTCTGGTAAACCTGATCCGCCGCGTGGACTCCAAGGAACAGCTTATGAAAACGATCGCAGCGGGAGGCTTTAAGGATATCACGCGCATCGCCTCCGCGTCACCTGTTATGTGGCAACAGATCTGCCTTACCAACCGGGATAATATCGTTAAGATTATGGAGCAATATCTCTCCTATCTCACAGAGGTCCGAGATGCCGTCCTTGCGGAGGACACCGATTATCTCCACCGCTTTTTTGAAACAGGAAGAGAATACCGAAACTCCATTCCTGCTGCCCCATCTGGTCCGGTGACAAAAATATACTATCTCTACTGCGATCTGATTGATAAGCCGGGAAGCATTGCCAAGGCTGCAACCATATTAGCAGACGCCAGTGTCAGCATCAAAAATATTGGCATAACACATATACGAGAATATCAGGAAGATGTTCTGCGCATAGAGTTTTATACCCAAGAAGATGCCATACTCGCTGGAACAGTATTAAAAGAACACGCCTATCAGGTGACACAACCATAAAAACCTCTTTTGAAAGGAGATGAACCATGCACACTCCCTCCAGCTATCAAGTATCTACAATACCCGGACCAATTTCTCTCTCCTTGTCTGTTCCGGGATCAAAAAGTATAACAAACCGCGCTCTTCTTATGTCAGCACTCGCCGATGGCACCAGCACCTTATATGGGACATTATTTTCAGAAGATTCCAGATATTTTCTATTATGTCTTCAAGAACTTGGCTTTCCTGTGTCGATCAACGAAGAAAAGAAACAGGTCACTGTCACAGGCTTTGGAGGACGTATACCCAAAAAAGAAGCAACCATCTATGTAGGCAGCGCCGGAACCGCCGCACGTTTTCTAACTGCTATGCTTGGGCTGTCAGACGGTATCTATCACTTGGACGCCTCTGAGCAGATGAGAAAACGCCCAATGAAACCACTTTTAGACTCTCTCATTTCCATCGGTGTCCAAGTAGATTATGAAGGTGCAGAGGGATTTTTCCCCTTCACAATCACGGGAACTTCCCGAACTAAAAATACAATTACAGTAGATATCGGAAACAGCAGCCAATTTTTAAGCGCTCTTCTTATGTCAGCACCCATAAAGCCTGAAGGCCTGTCCATCACCCTAACTGGTATGACACATGCACTTTCCTATGTGAATATTACAACTAGAATGATGGAACAATTTGGATGCAGGGTAAGCTCTTCTGAGGAAGGTTCTTATCAAGTCCCCGCCGGATCTTCCTACCAGCCTCAGCACTATCAGGTTGAGCCGGATCTGTCAGCCGCATGTTATTTCTATGCGATGGCACCTTTACTTGGCGGCAATGTATGTGTAAACCATGTGCATTTTGATTCCATGCAGGGAGACATTCAATTTCTCAGGCTTTTAGAAAGACTTGGTTGCTCCTGTGTAGATGGTCCTGACGGAATCACGGTAAGCTGTGCCTCTCCTCGTTCCTATCAGGGAGTAGAGATTGATCTGTCAAGTTTCTCTGATCAGACCATGACACTCGCAGCACTTGCCCCCTTTGCATCCTCTCCCACAACCATCAATCATATCGCTCATATCCGACTTCAGGAGAGCGATCGCATTCATGCAATCGCAACAGAGCTCTCACGCATGGGAATCCGTTGTGAAGAGCTTCCCGATGGTATCTATATCGAGCCCGGCATACCAAAGGCAGCGTCGGTGGAAACCTATGATGATCACCGCATGGCAATGTCCTTTGCCTTGATTGGACTTGTCGTTCCCGGTGTGAAAATTCTAAATCCGGGTTGCTGCAAAAAGACTTTTGAGTCATATTTTGAGATTTTAGACCAAATATCTGGTAGAGTCTAGTCTAATAAATCCTTATTTTGTCGATCTGGTGTATTTTTTATGACAAGTTATGACAGATTGTCGAAATGTTTGTAAAATCTAACTGATGGAGGTATCTATGGAACTTATAAAAGGCACCGATGTGGTGGCCGCCCTCAATGCAGAATTAAAGACCAAGCTGGCTGCTTCCTCTTATATCCCGCAGCTCGCAATTATCCGTGTCGGTGAAAAACCAGATGATGTATCATATGAGAGAGGCGCCATCAAGCGCATGGGCACAATAGGGCTTCGATGCCGCTCTTATATCTTTGAGGAATCTATCTCAAACCAAGCCTTTGTAAAGGAATTTAAAACCATCAACGAAGACCCAGACATAGACGGGATTCTTCTGCTTCGCCCTCTACCTAAGCATATCGATGAGACAGCGATTGAGCAGATAATAGATCCTTCCAAGGATGTAGATGGTATCAGCCCCTATAACATGGCAAAATTATTTGCCGGGGACGAGACGGGCTTTGCCCCCTGTACGGCGGAGGCAGTTATCGAGATGCTTGATTATGCCCATATCTCTCTCTCAGGTAAACGTGTCACAATTGTCGGGCGAAGCCTTGTGGTTGGAAAACCTCTCGCCATGCTCTGCATCAAACGAAATGCCACCGTAACTATCTGTCACACAAAAACGGTAAATCTCGCGGACACCTGCAAACAGGCGGAGATACTTATCGCCTGTGCGGGGCGCCCTCGCATGCTCGATCATTCCTATATTGGAGCTCAGGCAACTGTGATCGATGTCGGTATCAATATGGATCAAAAGAACAAGCTTTGTGGTGATGTTGATTTAGATTCCATCTCACAGACAGCGGCTCTGGCTACACCTGTACCGGGAGGCGTCGGTACTGTCACCACCTCCGTGCTTGCAAAGCATGTAATACAGGCAGCAAAAAGGATGGGGAAATAACCCCATCCCTATGCCTATTGAATAAAGTCAAGCGGATCCACCGGCGTCTCGCCGTTCATCAGCTTAAGATATAAATGACTTCCCTCATTGATATAATATTTGCTTGGCTCACTGATATATCCAATAATGTCACCTGCTTTTACTTCTTCGCCCATTGACACTTCCAAAGCCTTGAGCTGTCCATATTGCAGAGAATAATCATTTCCAAGAGCCATGGTAATATAATCGCCAATCTCTTCATTGGAGGAGATCTGTGTCACCACACCGTCCGCAGCTGCGAGAACAGGAGTGTTGACCTCACCCTGAATCAAGATAGCTGGATTATACTTGTACTGTTGCAGGGTATTAAAATACACGGTCGCGTCCATGCTGAAATCCAGAATGACATTTCCCTGTATCGGCCACGCAAGCTTGGAATCCTCGTAGAAGGAAAGCTGCATCGGCGTCACATCCACCGCCTCAGCGGGGTCTTCCTCTGGCTCTGGATCGCCTTCCACCATATTCTCCCAGTCCGGCTCATCTGTGGCATCCATCAGATTGGTTATATCTGCGATGGAAGCGGTCTCATCCTCTGCAAGCACAGCATCACCGGGGTTTGTCTCGTCCTCCATAGCAACCTGCTTGGTCTCCTTCTCTTCTTGTATGGTAGTCTCCTTCTCCACCTGCTGCCTTGTTTCTTTCTCTGCCTGTGTTGTTGTCTCCTTCTCAAGCTCTGCTAGAAGCTTTGGATTCGTATCCTTATTGTCCTTTGCCATATTTACTGCCACTATGCCTGCGACTGCGAAGATTGACATAAGCAGTAATATTAAAAATGCTTTTTCCCTAATAAATGTAGAAAATTTATTTCTTTTCACCTTCTATCACCTCGATAATAGTCTTACCGAAGTTTCTCTCATTATTCACCGGAAACTGTAATATTTGAATAATAATATGCCAAAATCTCCCGGTAACTTTTTCCTTCCGATGCCATATGTTCCGCCCCATATAAGCTCAGCCCAAGACCATGTCCTATACCCTTTGTCAAGATTCTTATTCTTCCCTCATATGCCTCAAAGCTAAATGCTGGTGACTTAAGTCCAAATGCATCCTGCACCTTGGATGCTGGAATCCGAATCTCATTCCACACCACTGCCTGCTTGTATTCCCCCTCCCGTCCCTCCACCACAAGCTGATCCATAAACTCTTCCGCGGACGCCTCCTCCATAAGCAATACATTCTCTGAACCGGAAGCTTTCAAAAGCCCTGCATAAAATTCCTCCGCGGACATGGTAAGTAAAGACAAAAAACTCTCAGCCTGAATGTCCCAACTACTATCCACGCTGGACAGATACAAACAACCCTTTAGACTATTTGTCATACCTGCACTGACTTGATGAAAATATGGTTCTATCAACTCCCCATCACATCGCAGCACCTCACCTCTTGTCTGCTGAACCGCTGTCTGATAACGGGAGTATGTATAAGAAAAATCCTCTCCAAACATAGCCTGAAGCTCTTCCATCTGATAGCGAGGCAGTGAAAGCTGATCCTCGTTAATCTCCCTCTCCTCCCCCATCCGCATCCGCACATAGGTGCGAAGAAGAACAGCCATCGCTTTATATGCCTCATCCTCGTATGTGACCGGCATATAATAGGCAACCGTCCCCGTCAGATATTCTTCTATCGGCATCTTCTCTTGTCCCGATACAATATAATATTCCTCAGGAGCACTGCTGCGCTCTGATACTGCCCCCTCCTCATTCATAAGATAAGTGATAGCGGCAGGAAGAAGGATCACGGCAAGTAGAAAAAAAAGATTCCGATACAGCCTTTTGCTCATAACTCTTCCTCCTATCTCACTCTTCTCCACTCAATGTTTTATGAAGCATAACCGCCAACGGCTCCATCGCATTTTTCACCTCCTGAAGCGTGTTGGTCTGCGCTCCTGCCTCCACCAACAAAGATCTCGGTCTATAATGCATATTATAGCGGTACGCATTGATCATAATGCGCCTGCAAAAACCCGGATAATATGCTTCCGCCTTAAGCTGCAGCATCAGGCTGAACGCCAAATTATCCTGTATGTATGGATTATATAGATAAGAGATCGCACCCTGAAGCGTCGTCTTGCTAATTCCATTCACAAACATAATCTGCGCCGTCGGTTTGCCATTTACCTCTGTCATAAGATGAACTCCCTCATTTACTCCATCACGGTGCAGATCGATAATCACCTCAATAGAAGGGTATTGTGCCAGTATCGCCTCAATCCCATCTGCAGCATAATTATATGCCTCATTTCTGTCGATCACTCCCTCCATCATATCATAGGGCGTAATATCATGATATACGGAATAGCCATACTGCTCTCTTAAGATAGACGCCAGATATTCCCCCACACCAACGATCGTATCCTCCACCACTCCGGGCCTAGAATCTGCAAAAGCTTCACTATAGTGTGAATGATAGATTAGAATTTGCGGATTAGCACTATCTAATGTCATTGTCATATCTTTCGCCAAGAGCTCTTTGGCATTCAGCTCACTGCTGGTTATCGTTGTGATCTGACTGACTACATAGAAATTACGTATAAGAAAATCGTAATCACAGAGCTTGGCTAGCGGATACACATTTCCCAAAACCGATGGGGAAAACACATCTTGAGCCACGGCAGTCTCGTCCTGTCCCGGTGCAGCAGTCTCCTCTGGCTGCCCCTGACTATCTGGTTCCGCCGCGAATGTCTCTGTGTTCGCATCCACTGTATTCTCTTCCATATTCTCTACATCCATTCCCTGTGTTGGCACTTCTGTATCTATCTCAATTCTCTCCACATAATATGGGTCCTGTGTTCCGGAAGATGACACGTTCCTTCTTCCTGCATATTCCCACACTGGAACCACTCCCCGCACAAGGCGCACCAGATATTCCACCAATGTCTCTGGTTCCTCTTCCTTCATTATATAAGCAGAAGCCGGAGCTGTCGTCTGAAAAACAGCTCCGGTGACAGAGCGGGTCAGCGTCTTCCACCACGAAGCCTCCATGCCGAAAAATCCTCCCGCTACAATTTTTATGCCTGCAAATAAAATGAAAGCCCACGCCAGTCCATATATTCCCTTTTTCAGCCACCGCGTCTTTCCCATTTTCCTTTATGCACACCTTTCTTAGGCAGGACAGGCAGAGCTATTGTCCTGTCACTAATATATTCCCCTTTTCCCGGATTCATTACTCACCCTCAGAAAAAGCTAGATTAATCGCTTCTGAGATAGTATAACTAATGCGTTTCACCGTCTCATCCACATCCTTAGGCGTGACAAAAAGATTCTTAAGTCTTTCATCCAACAGACTGTAAATCAGTCCTCTCTTCTCAGATTCCTCCATAGTGACCAGAAGCTGTTCCATCGCATCCCCCGCGATTGTCGCCGCGTCCACCACAGTGGGAACTCCAATGGCAAGCACCGGCACCCCAAGGCTCTCCTTTGTAAGCCCATGCCTGTGATTTCCCACCCCTGAACCGGGATGAATACCAGTATCTGCTATCTGAATCGTCGTGTTCAGCCTCGTTGTGCTTCTTGCCGCCAGAGCATCTACCGCAATTACCACAGTGGGCTTTGTCTCCTTCACAATTCCCCTGACAATCTCCGCCGTCTCCATTCCCGTCTGTGCCATCACCCCCGGCACAATCGCACTGATAAGAGAGCCTTCCTTTTTCAGATGTCTGTTGATACAAAGATTATCTGCAACCAAAGGCCCCAGCGCATCTGGCGTCACATCTTTATTCCCCAATCCCACCACCAGAAGAGAATGGTTCTTGGATTTCTCCACTCCCTTAATCAAGCGCCGAATTTGTCGAGATAATTCCTCTGAGATCTCCCTGTGATAATCTTCATCCGCATATAATAGTTCCGAAGACTCAAGTGTAATATATGTTCCCTTGGGTTTCCCAACCACGCGCTCTGCCTCCTTTGTCGTGATGCGGACGCTGGTAATTCGAAGATTCTTTGCCTGTTTATATTCCTCCTCCATCAAAATACCGCTGTCTGCTTCCTCTGTTCCCCTTAAACTCTCGCTTGCCTCCAAGGCCAGATCTGTTCTGCTCTCATAACTAGATGTTATCTGGTTCATAATTTCCCTCACTTCCACTCAATATCACATAGCTATATGTGTTACATTTTCTTCAAAAAACAGGAAATTATGTATTGACAAATCTTTTCCTTCTATACTATAATACATAGGTGTGTGAACATTAGGACGTCCGTGTCCGGCTCTAATGCGAAACATCAAAAAATATAATATCATTGGAGGTGTACGGATTGGCTAACATTAAGTCTGCTAAAAAAAGAATTTTAGTAATTGATAAGAAGACTGCTAGAAATAAAGCGATCAAGTCTAAAGTTAAGACTTATATCAAGAAGGTTGAGGCTGCTATTACTGCCGGTGACAAGGCTGCTGCACAGGCTGCATTAAACGCTGCTTCTTCTGAGATCGGCAAGGCTGCTTCAAAGGGAATCTATCACAAGAATACGGCTGCAAGAAAGATTTCCCGTCTGGCTCTCGCTGTTAATAAGATTGCTTAATTTCAGAACATATAGATAAACAATCGGGCATGGAAGAGATCTTCCTGCTCGCCGCGCAGAACACAAATTACAATAACCATTTATTATGTGCCCCTGTGCATAAAACGATCCATGGAGCTTAACCCACTCCATGGATTTTATTGTGCACAAAACTACAAGAAAAAGAGATTTCCCTAGCATACTTCGACATCTATAAAATGAAAAGACTGAAATATCTCCTCCGCAATACTCTGATAATGATGAGAACAGGAAAAATTAATAAACCCCATCAACACCTTGCCATCCAGAAGACAGAAGAACAACTTATGATAGACCTCATCTGTCGGCGTATGTGTGATTAAATCTAGGCTGGACACCATATGTGATCCAATCTCTATTTCCTTCTCTGCTAAAATCTTAATTCTCGGACCTGTCTGTTCCAACATCATTCGCACAATCTCAAGAAACTCCCCCATGGATTCTTCTGGAATTTCGTGTTCCGTATAGCGAAAACCAACAAACAGATCCAAATAATCATTCCCCAGCACCAGTTTGGGCATATTTGCAAGGGGATAGATCTCTTCTATTGTCTTGAGTGGCAGCTCTTGAAAATCCTCTGGGAGCCATATGGCAACCTTGCCATCAAAAAGCTCTCTCTCTGCAAATGAAACGGGAACCTTATTCATAAGAATTGTTCCCTCAAAAATAGATTTATTTTCCTGCATTATCTTTCCCCCATTTCCATCTCTAATATTACTATATTTTTAAATATTTTACCAGTGCAGAATATTACCATTTTATATCACTTTTTATTCACACTTTTATTATACTTATCTTATAAAATATATAAATGGAAGTTTATGGAAACACAAGTCTCCCCAGCAAAGACAACACTTAAAACAACTCCTCCCACCATTGATTCAACCATCTATTATCAGATAAAACACCTATATTCTGCATACTTCACTTGCTTCTTTTCTTCTAAACACTTATAATAAAACTAACTATATTTATAAAGGAGGCTATCGCCGCATGAAAACAATTTATTACTGTTTCCCCGGAGGAAAGCACAAGGTTCTAACCATGAGCTATGACGACGGGCGAATTGAGGACCGCAAGCTTATTTCTATTTTTAATACTTATGGGATAAAAGGAACCTTTCACGTAAATTCTGGACGTTTTGAAGATCCTAGAAGAATTAAACCAGAAGAATTTAAAGAACTTTATAAAGGACATGAAGTATCCTGCCACACCTCCACCCATCCCACTATTGAGCGATGTCCGATGGAACAGATTGTTCGCGAGGTAATGGACGATCGCGCGGAGCTTGAGCGTCTTATGGGCTATCCTGTGCGTGGATTGTCTTATCCAAATGGCTCCTACAATAAGGCTATTGTCGATGTTCTTCCAAAGCTCGGCATCCGCTATGCCAGAACCGTACATAGCACAGAGGGATTTGGCATGCCTGACAACTTCCTTGAGTGGAAGGCAACTTGCCATCACACCAAGAATTTAATGGAACTTGGAAAAAAATTTATTGCTCTTAACAAAACACAATATTTATATATGATGTATGTATGGGGACACAGCTATGAATTTTCAAATGATAACAACTGGGATCTAATGGAAGATTTCTGCAAGCTAACTGGTGGCAGGGATGATACATGGTATGCGACAAATATCCAGATTGTTGACTATATGGAAGTCTGTGAACGTCTACAATTCTCCTCCGATCTAAGCTTTGTCTACAATCCTTCTGTCCATTCTGCATGGCTGAATGTAGGCGGAAATATTATGGAAATAAAAGGCGGCGAGCAGGTTTCTCTATAACGAGATTGTACAACATCTGTTTATCGTTTTTATTAACCATAGCTTCTTGTTAATTTTATGCTTTATTTGCGGATAAAAACTGTTGTATCATTTTCTGAAATGATCCTCCGGCGAACCGCCTGTAATCCTCCGTCACCCTGCTCCCGCTTAGTAACCTTTACGTTTTTCACTAAGCGGGAGCAGGGTGACAAAGGAAAATAACAGACTGACTATGCGGACCTCACCCCAAAATGTTTATATCTTCCTTTTTTCCAAAATATCCTCGTACAAAAATATCTTCTTATTTTTCTGGCAATTTCACAATTAAATCATTCAAGTTTCTTTTAGGTACATAATGTACCTGCTGCTCATCTCGATAATAGTTGACTGAACCATCCTCGCCTACTTCTGTGATCACAACCGTCTCCTTCGGTTTTCCCACTGCAATCACTAAGTCGATGCTATATCGCTCCATATCAATCCCAAGTGCCACAGAAAGCTCCCTGCGCTTGATATTTCCAAAGATACAGCCTCCAAACCCCTTCTCACAAGCGCCAAGCATAATCGTCTGTGCCACAATTCCATCATCAATCGGCTTATTTTTGGCGAGCTGTTGATCGCAGAGCACCAGAATATATGCGGAAGGTCTCTCTCCCTTCTCTGGACCATCCCAGTCCTTCAGCGCTGCCGCCCAGCCAAGATTCTCAAATACTTTCTCTCTTTCCTCTTCCTCAGTGATAAGAGCAAATTTTAGAGCCTGAGAGTTTCCCGTAGAAGGAACCGTTCTCGCCAGATCCACAAGCTCCCTCAAAACATCCTCCGTGATCCGCTCCTCCTCAAAAAAGCGCCTGTATGTTCGATTCTTTAATACCAATTCTTTTAGCATTGTCATACCTCCTTCTTATTCACCATCACAAAAATTTAAATGAAAATTTATTGCAATTATATCACCAATTTCCACAAGAGTCCAGATAGCGAAAGCTAATTGGCAAGTTCCCAAATCTTTTCGCACTTTATGCTTGCAAGATATGGAATATATTGCTATAGTGTATTTGATAGAATACTTTTATTATCAATCAGTCACTATTCTTAGTAAGCAAAAGGAGGTTTACTTATGAGTAAGGTATATACATTTTTAGCAAATGGTTTTGAAGAGGTTGAATGTCTGGCTGTCGTTGATATTCTTCGAAGAGCAAATATTGATGTGACTATGGTTTCCATCACAAATAATAAATATGTTACAGGCTCCCACAGCATTACTGTGCAGGCTGATGCACTGTTTCAAGATGCAGATTTCTCAGATGCTGATCTTCTCTTTCTGCCGGGAGGTATGCCGGGAACAAAATACCTTGCCGCGCACGAAGGTCTTACCTCTTTGATCCGCACATATCACAAAAATGGCAAGTATCTAGCTGCCATCTGCGCTGCTCCTATTGTATATGGCGAGCTGCACCTGCTCAATGGGATACATGCCACCTGCTATCCCGGATTTGAAGAAAAATGTATGGGAGCCATTATGGAAAAATCTGGCGTAGTGACAGACGGACACTTTATCACAGCGCGCGGGCTTGGCTTTGCGATCGATCTTGGATTAGAGCTGGTGCGCATCCTCGAAAATGTTGCCATCTCTGATCAGATCAAGGAATCCATTCAACATCCATAAAGCAAACTTGATATTTTCTTAATTTTTATATGGATAATTCCTCTATTTTGTGGTAAAGTAGCTACAATAAGAATATTTACATTTTATTCCCCGAAAAGAGGACAGGACATGAAAAAGAATCTGCGTTTTCTGTCTGCTCTATGTATCAGCAAGACAGCAATGCTTACACAAAAATTATTTGGAATGAACGCCAGCTACTTTCCCGGTAAGCTGGCGATAAAACTGTGCCCAGATTTTCTAGGGCAGATCGACAAGCCAGAGACCATTATCAGCGTGACTGGGACGAATGGAAAAACTACTGTATGTAACATGATTATAGATGCGTTGACAGCAAATGGCTATGATGTCCTTAACAATCGTGCTGGCTCAAATATCAACGCAGGGATCGCCAGTGCTCTGATTGGTGGCAGCACCATTATGGGCAGAGCAAAAAAGCAGATCGCCGTGTTTGAGATTGATGAGCGCAGCTCAAAGCTTATCTACCCTTATGTCAAACCAACCTATGCAGTCTGCACAAATTTATTCCGGGATTCTATTCACCGCAATGCACATGCAGAATTTATATTTCGCATTATCTCTGACAGTTTGCCCCCAGAATCTCATCTTGTGCTAAATGCAGATGATCTGATAAGCGCGGGCTTAGCGCCAGACAATAAGCGCTCCTATTTTTCCATTGCACGAATGAATACAGATTTGCCGGAAAGCATAAATATCATTAATGATATGCGCATCTGTCCCAGATGCCATCATACTCTTACCTATCGCTATGTGCGCTATCATCATATAGGAAATGCCTTTTGCCCTTCGTGCGGCTTTGCTTCACCGGAGAGCGACTATGTCGCCATGCCAGATTTTGAAAAGCATGTTCTTCTTATTCAACACAAATCGAAGGAAGAGTGCTATCCACTTATCACAAATAGCATCTTTAATATTTACAATCAGCTCACCGCCATCGCACTGCTGCGGGAGCTTGGCTTGTCAGCCAATCAGGTACAGGCTGCCTTCTCAAAGCTCTCTATTGTGGAATCTCGCTATTCCTGCGAGACAGTTGGCGGCACACAGGTGATCACCCACATGGCAAAGGGACAGAATCCCATTGCCTGTTCCTGTGTCTTTGATTATGTGAGAAAAGAAAAAGGGCAGAAGGAAGTTATTCTGATGTTAGATGATGTATTTGATCGTGTCAATTCTTCTGAGATTATGACATGGATTTATGATGCCGATTTTGAATTTTTAAATGAAAAGACCATACGACGGATTATTATAAGTGGTGTTCGCTGCGAGGACTACAAACTTCGCCTTCTTATGACAGGAATTTCTGAGGAAAAGCTTGTCTGTGTGCCAAAAGAGATTGATGCGCCCGATTCCTTGTCCCTTTATGGCACAGACAAAATCTTTATCCTACATGAGCTGTACGCTGCCAAGGAAGCCATGAATGTGCGCGACAAGACAGTGGATCTTCTTAAAAATAAGTCCGAGAGGAGGGAACGCTAATGGAAGCTTGCAAGAAATCTATTATTGTAGAGTCTTTGTTCCCTGAGATTGCCAATCTCTTCGGTGACAGAATGAACATCCACTATCTAAAAGAATGTATGGCAGAGGCAAAATTTATTGACACTAGCCTTACAGATCAGCCAGCTTTTCTTTCAAAGGAAGTCTCTATGATCTACATGGGACCTATGACAGAAATCCAGCAGACTCTCGCCATTCATGCACTAAAGCCCCACAAGGAGAAACTTGTAGAATTAATTGACAAAGGATGCGTTTTTTTGCTCACCGGAAACGCGATGGAGGTTTTTGAAGCTTATATTGAAAATGAGGACGGCAGTCGTGTGGAAGGGCTTGGCATATTTCCTCAACATGCCAAGAGGGATATGCTTCACCGCTATAATTCTTTAATTCTCGGTGAATACGAGGGGATTCGGCTGGTTGGCTTCAAAGCTCAATTTTCCCATACTTATGGAGACAACACTACACAGTATTTTTACAAAGTGATCCGCGGCTGCGGCATCCACCCCTCCAGCATGTTAGAGGGCTTAAGAAAGAATCATTTCTTTGGAACCTACACAGTAGGTCCATTTTTGCTGTTAAATCCACTGTTTGTAAAATATCTGCTCTCCTTGCTTGGCATAAAAAATCCTGTGCTCGCTCACGAGGAGACCATTATGGCTGCCTACCAAAAGCGCCTCGCTGAATTTGAGAATGAAAAGTTAAAATACGAATAAAGTTTGATTTAGAATATAGAAAAGAGGATTACCATTATGGATCAGAAAGAAATTTTTCAGACCTACGAGTCTGAGGTGCGTTCCTATTGCCGGAGCTTTCCCGCTGTATTTACTCGCGCCAAAGGCTCCATTATCACAGACACAGACGGAAAGGAATATATTGATTTCTTCTGCGGCGCGGGTGCTGTCAACTACGGACACAACAATGATTTTATTAAAGAAAAACTGATCGACTATCTGCAAAATGATGGCATCTTACATGCCCTTGATATGATGACTGACGCCAAAGCGGATTTTATCGAATATTTTGAAGAAGCCATCTTAAAACCACGGGGATTAAATTACAAGATTATGTTTACTGGACCGACCGGCACCAACGGAGTGGAGGCTGCTCTAAAACTTGCGCGCAAGGTTAAGAAAAGAGAAAATATCTGGTGCCTTATGGGATGCTTTCACGGCATGACACTTGCCTCCCTTGCGCTGACCAGCGACAGAGACAGCCGCAGTGGTGCGGGTGTTCCGCTGACCAATGTGACCCATATTCCAGCTCCCTACATGTTTGGCGGACTGGACACCATTCAATATATGGAAACCTTAATTACAGATGACCATTCTGGCATAGAAAAGCCTGCTGCACTTATTATTGAGACCGTTCAGGCAGAAGGTGGCATCTATGTGTTTGAAAAAGAATGGCTTAAGGCTGTCAGAAACTTTTGTGACACCTATGATATACTATTGATTGTAGATGATATTCAGGTTGGATGTGCCCGCACCGGAACCTTTTTCTCCTTTGAGCGTGCTGGTATTGTGCCTGACATTGTTATTATGTCAAAATCCATCGGAGGCTATGGACTGCCATTCTCTCTCACTCTATTCAAACCAGAGCTTGATATATGGACACCGGGGGAGCACAATGGAACTTTTCGCGGAAATCAGCTTGCTATCGTAGCTGCCAAGGCAGGGCTAACCTTTATGTTGGATCATCAAATTGAAAAAGAAGCTGCGCGCAAGGAGACAATTATCCGCGATTATCTCACAAATAATATCAAGGAAAACGCTGTCGCGATCCGCGGCATTGGATGTATCTTCGGCATCGAGGTAGATTCCGGTGAGCGCGCTGCAGCTATCACAAAAACTTGTTTTGAAAATGGCTTGATTATCGAGCGCGCTGGACGCCAAAATCGTGTTATAAAATTGATGCCCGCTCTTACTATACCAGATGAGCTCTTGATCAAAGGCATGGATATTATCAAACATGCCATGTGCTAAAACCCCATTAATTTCCAACATATTGTCTTTGTTTCTGCTCATAATAATATCAAGTCGAAGGAACACAGGCTTCACAAAGCAGGTGCCCGTCGACGCTGAATGACCAGAGGACGGCACCGCTTATGTGATGACCGGACAGTCAATCAGAAAACTTGAAAATATTATGGAGGTGAAACACTATGGCAAGCAATAATACTGGTTCTAACAGAACAGAGGTACCAGAAGCTAGAGAGGCATTGGATCGTTTCAAGATGGAGGTTGCATCTGAGATCGGTGTGCCTTTAAAGCAAGGTTATAACGGAGATTTGACTTCCGCTCAGGCTGGCTCCGTAGGTGGCGAGATGGTTCGCCAGATGATCAAGCGTCAGGAAGAGCAGATGAAGTCCGGCGGTTCTATCTAATAGAATCAAAATCGAGTAGGAGAACGACCTTTTCCACTACTCACCGCGCGGAACGTGTGCTGCTTTCGCTGCGAATAGTTCTACGCGCTCCTGCGAATAGAATAGCCAGCCAAAGCAAATAGCTTTGGCTGACTTTCCCCAAAGTGCTTATGCACAAGGTGAATGGCTTTACTCACCTATTATAAATAGCCAAGTAAAGTTCAACCACCATGATAGTTAGCCGAATTTGCCTTTAGAGACAAGTAAGGCGGATTATCTTAATAATTGTTAGAGACTTTGCCTGTAGAGACAGACAAATGGAACGAAACAATACGATAAATTGCTGGATTTGCCTACGCTAAGAGTAGACAGGCAGCAATCTGTCAAAGATAGAGGGTATCGCAAAATCATCCAAGATGATGACGTGATACCCTCTTTTCTATCTCAAAATATTCATCAATTAACC
>CAJUOO010000027.1 GCA_910588535.1 uncultured Lachnospiraceae bacterium
CCTCTGCTCGTCGCGCGGGGCACATGTTGCGCCTGCAACTTACTTCTTTATGTGCCCCTGCGCATAAAAAGCCCGGAATGAGAATCTCTTCTTCACTCCGGGTATCTTGCCATGCCTGCCATTCCTGCATGTTCCTCCTGTGTTTTTTACCTCTAGCGATCAATATATTGTACCGCATTGCGATAGTAAGAGTCATTGGGAAAGTTATCAATAATATACTGCAAATATTCTCTTCCCTTCTCCGACTCTCCCGATCTCTGATACGATCGCCCAAGATAATAAAGCACTGCCGTATTATTGGGACTCAGCTCATGAGCCTGCCCTAACAATGCTTTTGATTTTTCATAATCTCCTTTTGTATATGCATTATATCCCTCCTCATATAACGAGGAAGCTGCCTTATTGCCCGCATCCGTCTGTATCTTTGCAAAGACATCCGCAAATTCTTCCGACTGAATTGCAGATTGATCAAGATCCACCAGCCCTTTTGCGGCAGTAAAATAATCCTGCTCCAGATAAGCTCCGACCGCGCCCATCATCGCCTCATAAACCTCGATAATAGTATCCTTCTCTTTATACGCCTCAAGCTTTGCCTCAAGATCTGCCTTATCGCGATTCAGTGCTTCCTTATCAGACTCTAGCGCTGCTATGGTAGAATTTTTGATCTCAATCTGATCACTGATCTCAAGCTGCTTCTTATTACTCTCATCAGCGAGTGCCTTCTCCTTCGCGGGAAACACCAAAAACCACATCAATGCCGCTCCTATCGCTATGCCAATCACGACATTCAACACTGTAATTCCGCCGGCATTTGATTCTCGGTAGCTGTTTTTCGGTATAATCACATCATCACTTCCCACGCGGGCACGCTCCGCCTCCTGCTTGGTGCGCTCTGGCTTCTTTCCCCCGCTCTCAGGAATATACCTTATCTCCTTCATATATTTTAACGTCAACGGGTTATTCTTGTCAATCGCAATCGCTTTCTTTAACGACTTGGACGCCTTGTCATTCTCTCCGCTCTTAAGATATAAAAGGGCAAGAAGCTGATGCCCCTTTACCAGATTGGGATACATAGTCAACACTTTTTTTAATTGTATAATTGCAAGATCTGCACTGTCCTGTTTTGCATAGGTCAGCGCCTGATTATATTTCTTAATTGTCTGGTTGATTGTCTCCAGCCTGCCAGCATTTTTCTGAATAGCATTGAGATACGTCTCCGCCAGATTTTTATCTGGCTGCAAGCTTTTGCTGATCACCCACTGGGACAGCGCCGCCACAGCTTCCCCCATCTCAAAATAGACAAGCCCCAGAAGATTCCTTGCCTTTGTATTGCTCTTATAAAGCTTGACACTCTGTCTTAGACATTCCGCCGCCCCTGACAGATCCCTTGTCTGCGCACGGGCAAGCCCCTGATTATAGTATGCTTCCGAGCTTTTCACTATCTTTTTATACAGCCGCACGTCCGCTCCGCAGCTATCACAGAATTCACTGCGGGACAAAGCGGCTCCACATTTATAACAATCCATATATGCCTCCTTGTCCCCTTCCTTATTGCTGCTTTTCCTTCATCATCTCCAGCATCAGATCCACCGCGTCGGTCAGATCATTATTATATATTGCGTCCTCTGCCTCCTCCACCTCAAGGCTTGGATGAAACTTCTTAATTTCCTCGTCAAAATCTATCATTACGCACTCCATTTCCGCGCCTACACTCGCGCCTTTTCTTCCATCAACAGTTGCTTCACTTCTCCTGCCAGATACAGGGAGCCTGCACAATAAAGGAGTCCATCTGCTCCCCTTCTCTTTCTCGCCTCAAAAAATGCAGTACCAATATCTGGAAATACTTCAATCCTTGCCCTGCCATTTGTATTTTTCATATATCGAAGAAACAGAGACAGCATACTATCACCGGCAAGCTTGCGGCTGCCCTCTATCTCCGTCAGTATAACGCCCTTCCATCCGATCCCCTCACATAAGATTCGCACCATCTGTTCACAATCTTTTTCTTTCACGGCTGAAAAAAGCAGATATTTTTCTTTATCCTCTTGGTTCTCTCTCACGGCATCCACAAATGCCCTGACTCCATCCTCATTGTGCGCCCCATCCACATAGATCCCAGAACACACCTCTTCCATCCTTCCCGGCCAGACAGCATGAAGCAACCCTCTTCTTATGCTGTCCTTATCCATATCACTATCCATGCAAAAAGCTGCCCTCAGTGCAAGCACTGCGTTCTCCACCTGATATGGCGCTGGAAATGGAAGCGTGTAGAGACTATTTTCATAATACCCACAAAATGCACAAAAATCAATATATTTATTCGTAATTTTTAAAATTTCATAATTTTTATCCGCAAGCCTGATCGCTCGCGCATGTTTTTTCTCGGCCTCCGCCTCGATAATCCTCGATACATTCTCTTTCTGACCCCAATACACAACAGGAACTCCCTCTTTAATAATTCCTGCCTTTTCTCTGGCGATCTCCTCCAGCGTATCACCCAAATATTCCATGTGATCCATGCTGATAGAAGCAATAACTGTCACAGCCGGATGTTCCACGACATTCGTGGCATCCAGTCTTCCGCCAAGTCCTACCTCCAGCACCACAGTGCTCACCTTAGCCCTGAAAAAGATATCCATCGCCATGCCAAACAAAAATTCAAAATAAGCTGGATGCTGCCATCCCTCTTCCACCATCTGCTCTGAGATAGCGCACACTCTTTCACATGTCTCTGCAAAGCAGCTCTCAGACACCATCTGCCCATCAATCTGAATTCTCTCTCTTATATCAGCCAGATGCGGGGAGGTAAACATCCCGATCCTTTCTCCCCGCTCCCTCTCTATACTTGCCAAAAAAGCACAGACAGAGCCCTTGCCGTTGGTTCCCGCCACATGTGCAATCCGAAACTCATTCTGCGGATCACCCAAAAGACTCAGCATACGGCGAGTATTATCAAGCTTCGTTTTCTTCGCAAAGCTTGGTATTTTTTCTATATAACAGAGTGCTTCTTGATATGTCATGGCAACCTCTTATTCCTCAATTTCAATTGTCGCAGTCTTCGCTCCTGTGCGGCTCTCCTTAATATCTGTCTCCGCTGCAAATACACCTTGCTCTGTGATCAACATAATCGCTGAGACAGAAAATGAGTGATCTTCAAGACTGTCTTCCCGACAAAACCAACCGTCATGATTCATCTCGTAAACTTGAACCTTATCTCCCCCAAAGCCACTCTTTGCCACAAAGCGCAGACCATTCGTTCTAATTGTACTATCAAATATAATTCTTTTTGGCTCAAAAGAGCTGGCAAGCTCTCCCTCAGCCACACATTTCCACATAGACCCGTCAAGTCCCCACACTTCATATCCTCTTACATCGCCCTTGTGCTCCCTTTGATTCTGCACAGGCATATAGATAAGCCCTGTAAGAACCTCCGGCTTCTCCCACATCAATTCCAATGTATATGGATGCTTCCTCTCTGCAAAAAAGGTAGTGTTTGGATTTCCGTCAAGCACGGCCGACACATCTGCCTCCAAATCTTCCAACAGCCTTCCACTTACGTTAAAACGCTTCATCACCTGTGTATCTGCAAAACTTGTAAGCAATGCCTCACGGCTCACTTCACATTCTGGACAGAACTCACTGGAATCTGCATAGAAAAGCAAAGATTTTAATAGCTGTCTTTTTGCTGGATGAGATTCTTGATCCTTTTCCAGATCAGCCGTGATCAAAAGCAGACTTCCCTCTCCCACCTTTGCCTCCACCACAAGCCCCATACGATAATTTCTGTTCCACTCATCAATTGGTTGCACAATCGGCATAAGCGCTGCAGGCAGATTCTTGAGGTTAATCCCCTTTGCATCACACAAGATCTCATTCCACTGATATTCCTGAAACTCCTCCGTCGGAAAATATCGAAGTGCTGGATGGGAGGCCCTGCACAAAAGTCCCATGCCTCTACTCCATCTTGGCCCCATCTGAGAGTTCCAAAAAGAAGGCTTTCCATTCAGGTATGGACAGCTCAAATCAAGCATGGATAGATAGGGGGAATAGACCACCTTTCTGCCCTGATCAAGCGCCTGCAACGCCTCCAAAAGATCTCTGGTATACACAGCCCTCTCAAGCTTTGGCAGCTCGATATGCTGCTCATACAGCCAGATCCTCCAGCTATTTTCTACCACCTTTTTCTTATCATTTTCCTTTTTATCAAGAATCAGCCGAATGGTATAACACTCTGGCACGGCAAGTCCTTCAAAAGATAGGTCCAAAGTACCTACTCTTTGATTCTTTGCCAGATTATAATCCTTCGTGCCAAAACTTCCCTCTCTCACAACCTCCTGCTTTTGGTTGAGAAGCTGCCATCGCACCTCTGCCCCCTCAAGAGCCTCCCTTCCAAAATGAGACATCTCTGCCTCCGCATATAATGTTTCCGTCTGTGTGTAGATTCTTCTTCCAATGCGCAGCAAAAGCACTGTCTCATCACAGAACTGCCGAAACTCCTCTGGCTGTACATAGCCCTTATTATCCCAAAATGCATCCAGAACACCCACAAAGGCTCCGCCCTGTCCCAGATAATCATGCAGATCCAAAAGCTCATATCCATATATATGTGGTGTGCGGAAATTTGCTTCCAGATCTTCCTTGTACATCTGTACCTGAAGCCTGCCAGATGCCTTGACAAATTCCTTATTCTGGGAGAGCACACCCGCTGCCCTCGCATTTTCCCTAAATACCTTATAATTTCCCGGCTGCATATAACCGGTAAATTTCTCTATAATCTCATAGTCAGGGTAAGAACACCACTGCCCCATCTCATGTGTGATCACAGGATACGAAATGCCCTTAAGCGAGGCACGGTAATCTTTATCCGCCCACCCAACACTATTCCTTATGGTTCCACCACTATAGGGACCATATCCCGAACGATGAAAATATACATAATCGGTATAATCAATCTGAGAAGGCTCCACCGGATATGGCCACCCCGACTGTCTAGTATACAACCTCTGTCCGCTGTATGTCTCCTCCGATGCCTTACACCACCGATACCACTCTGCCAGCACAGGGGCCCAATCTCCGCCGGGCTCATTGCTGGGCGAGAGCATGATAAAAGAAGGATGGTGTCCAAAGTTCTCCAAGATCCGCTCTGTCTCCTCACAGAGCACCTTATCCATGCCATTTCCTTCTTGAAATACATTCCACATCGCACATTCCACCTGAAGATAGATGCCAAGGCAATCTGCTGCCACAAATGCAGCCTCCGGCGGACAAAAGGAATGGAAGCGCACAAAATTAAGCCCCCACATTTTGCAGATGCCAAAAATACGCTCCCAATCCTCCTGTCTGTCAGATGGATAACCCAAAAGAGGAAATTCTCCGCCAAAATGTGTTCCTCTTAAATACACTGGGCGATCGTTTATATAAAAGCTGCCGTCCTTTACCTGAATATTCCGAAAACCAAACGGCAGCTCCTTTTTCTCCTCGCTCCACGCTGAGCAAAGCTTAACCTCAAAAAGCTGTACATCGGGATTATATTCATCCCAGAGTCCGCTAAGTCCTTCACAGTCGAGTGCAAAGCTCCTTGTGCTCTCTCCCTCCGGCAGATGTATGATCTGCACTGTCTCCCTTCGGGCGCCGCTCTCTTTATCTGTCACAGATATACAGAGCTCTGCCTCTGTTTTCTCTCCAGTTCTATTGCAAAAACCAAGTTCCGCCCTTACTGTCTTCTTTTCTACCTCCTGCTTAAGAACAAGCTTTCCCAGCGAAAGCTTCGAAACTTTCCTTAAGAACACTTGCCCCGTCATGCCATTCCATGTAGCCGCCAGAGCATCTGACACACCATGTCCATCCGGGCGGTATGGATACTGCATCCGATTATCGATCTTCACAGTAAGAACATGCTTTCCTTCCGTCAGCTCTCCAAGAAAAAAACGGTGTGGTGCGCACAGAGAAATCACTCTTCCCACAAACATATTGTCCAGATAAACCTCTGTCTTCCACCGGGTACATGATATCACAAATTCATAATCGCCTTCTTCTGTCTCAATCTCTCTCTGGTACCAAGCCACACCAAGATAATGCTTTGGGGGCTGGGAAAGAAATGGCACATTTACGCCATCCTCCTGTCCTCTCTGATATTCCTCTCTCAGATACCACAAAGGATCATGGAGAGATGACACCCACGGTGTTTTTGTGGAAATATCCTCTCCATACCCCTGTGCTTGCATAATACCCGGGATCTGTATCTTATCACAAAACGACACCTTCGCGGGATTCGCATCCTCATACCCCATCTGAAACTGCCATTCTCCTGCCAAAGAAATCATAAGTATCCTCATTTCTGTACTGCTTTATATTCTTCCAAGTTTGCGAAAACAGCACCAACACAAACCCTTGAGCCAACCGAGCGTTTGCTGATAGCTGGAAGTATTTTACCATGTATTTCTTCACAGGACAATGGCTTAATAAAAATTTTACACTTGTGTTGCTCCATCCACGGACAAAACCGCACCTGTCACATAGCTTGCCAGATCACTTGCTAGGAACAGCACAGCATTTGCAATCTCCTCCGGCTCACCAACTCTTCCGAGTGGAATGGTGGACGAGATTCTCTGAACCATCTCCTCAGGAAGCGCCGCCACCATATCTGTTCTGGTGACACCCGGAGCCACAGCATTGACGCGGATCTGATCTCTTCCCAGCTCTCTCGCCAATGATTTTGTCAGACCATTTACAGCAAACTTCGACGCCGGATAACCACATCCCGCCGGCTGACCATAGATGCTGACCATAGAGCTCATATTAATGACAGAACCGCCTCCCTGCTCCTTCATAAATGGCACAGATGCCCGGATACAGTGAAAAACCGCATTCACATTCAGTGTTATAATCTTGTCAAATTCCTCCGGGCTGTAATCATAGATGGATTCCCTTGCTGAGATCCCCGCATTGTTGACAAGAATATCAATCTTCCCAAAGGTATCCTTAACCTCCTGAATCGCCTTCTCCACCTCGCCATAGTCACCCAATGACGGGCATAGCCCCATAACCTCCGCGCCGGCTTTTTCTTCTTTGATCTTAGCAAGTGCCTTATCCACCGTCTCCTGTCTGGAACCAAACAAAGCTACCTTCGCCCCAGCCTCAAGAAATTTTTTTACAATCTCAAAGCCAATGCCTCTTGTTCCACCAGTTACAACAGCAACTTTCCCCTCAAGCATATCTGTTACATTCATGATCGTTTCCTCCTTATATACTTTGATAGCCACATAACATGCTTCCTACAGATAATCATACCACGTTTTCTCTATGGATTGAAGGAAAACTTTTCTATTTATAACATCCGCCGCGCTTTCCACTAAGAGAGCGGGGTAACGGAGAACCACAAACAGTTCACTTGACGAATCTTTCCAGAAAATGATTCATCTGGATTATGGAATCCATATTCCTTCTTCATTGACATAATATCCATCTGGTGTTATTTCAGCTGTAGCCATTATGCCATTTTCCTTTAGATAATACCAAATATTCTTTTCTTGATCATAAAGCCAGCCTGTCTTCATCATTCCATTTGATTGCAGGTAAAACCATCCCTGATAATTGTCATCATAGAGCCAGCCAACTTTCATACTTCCACTGTTATCAAGATAAAACCAGCTCTCATAAGCTGGATCATAGATCCAGTTGATCGCCATAGCCCCACTATCTTTTAGATAATACCAACTATTATAACTATCATCAAAAATCCAGCCGATCTGCATATATCCTTTTTCATTAAACGAATACCATTCTCCCTGAATCTTATACCATCCATTCTGTGCATAAGCATTCTCCTCATCGAGCATAAACCACCAACCATTTTCATCCTTTTGCCATGTACCTTTTGTATCTTCCTCTTCTACTGTGGAATCCTTCTCCACTGTTATCTGATCCAATTCTTCAGACTCATCTTCGTCATCTGAATCATCATAATCATCCGATGTATCTGGCTTACTTGGTCTATTTGGCTTATCTGGCTCTTCTGGCTTGTCAGGTTCTTCTGGTGTGTCTGGCCCTTCTGGTGTATCTGGCTCCTCCGGTATGTCTGGCTTTTCTGGAATATCTGGTTCCTTAAATTCATCATTATAGCTAACTTTTTCCCATTGAAGCACAGTTAGATTTAATTTCCCTGCTCCCACATATGGCATTACTATTGTTGCCAGATTTTCTGCATTATATAAATTGTAGTTCTTGTATGGCAGACTTCCGATAAAGGCTTCTGCGTCTGTTATAAGCACTCTTGTGTCCTCAGTTGAATTACATTTTGGCTCAAGTGCAGTTAATTTGCCATCCATATAATAGACACTGTTAATAGCATTAATATACCCTGATGGACTGGCACCATTTCCAGAATTTAAAGCATTGACAATGCCACTAATATAACAGTTCTCTAATAATACCTGTGCTCCACAGGTAGAAGAAGCACCGTTGCTCACAATCTTCTTCGCTATGTCAGGATTTGTAATTTCCTTTTTAACATCTAACAATTCCTGCGCATCCATTATAGTATTATATACATGTGCATTTCCATAACGCAGTCTTGGCATTCTATCCATAGAATTTTTATAATAATTATTTGCCAATGTTACATGAATACCTGCCGCATTCACTGCCTCATCTGACTGCCCTAATAAATGTGTCTTTTTCTGTCCATATGCATACATATATATCTGATCCGCAGACATTCCCTCATCTAGCATATGTTGATAAGTAGGATAATTTTGAGGATCTGCAGCAAGCTGATCCATCATAGCATCAAAGAAGATATTGTCCTCACTGCCGGGCAGGAACTCACACCAAGATATCGTGATATTATCTTCAGGTGCTGGATTTTTTACATCTATCACACCATCATATGATTTATAGAAGGTACAATGATCGATCCATATTCCATTGCTGCCCTGATCAATTGTCACATAATCCCAGTCATTTCTGTCATAATCTCCGCCAGTTGCCTCGTCCCACTCCCATAGCTCATCAAATTTAATATTTCTGATAATAATATTCCCCACGTTCTTCATCGTGATATTGGTATGTTTGATCGAAGAAGCGTTGGATGAAAATATAGTTAAATTATAGATATCTGTCAAGGTTAATATGGAAACCCCTGATTCTATCAATGTTGGATGTGTCAATGCCTGTGCAGAATATGGCTTTATTACACTGCTATAATTCGCATAATTTTTCACCTCATTGCTTCCGAGATTAATATCCGCCACAATTTCAATCACAGACTTTTTCCCGGTGTTCTTTACTTCTGACAGAGCATCTAAAAACTCCTCTGCTGTAGAAACCTTGTAATAATTGCTGTTCTCCTCCTTTAAAAGCCCGCCTCCGCTCACCTTATAGCTTGCAGCATAGCCTTCCATATCATATTGTTTTAATCCAGCATCATCTCCATCTGTCCATAAATAAGTATCTGTCACCACACCATTCACTACATACATTGGCTCTCTATCTGTCTGTATATTGCCAACATAGTAATTGCTTGATAACCCTTCTATTTCTAAATTCGGAGACCAACCTAAGTAGGAATCTGATATCATCTCAGATGCCTTCTGAGGAGAGATTTGTCTTCTGTCTGTGCTGATGGCAAAGCCCGGTCCATAAGTTCCATATTCAAAAAATCTAGCATTTTCTGGTTGATTTCCGCTCATCCCGCCATATGGTGCATTTTTATTTATCACTTGACCCATATAGCAATTAATCCAAGTAATATAAGCATCTGGTCCCCACGGCCTTGCCAGCAAATAGCCTGTACCGTTGCAACCCTCTTCACCCAAAATCACACACTGATCAAAGATAAGCCCATAATCTGCATCTTTTGCTGTTTTTGGCGCGCAGACATAACCTGATTTCTTTGTGCTCTCATACACAAATACAATTTCACAATCATTAAAATATGCTCTCGCATCATCACCTGAATAAATAAAATCTATAAGCCCTTCCACACGACACTTATAAAAATACTGATGACCCCTGTGCATATAAAGTGTGTCTTGAACACCTGTGAATTTTACATTGACAAAGCTCGATCCCTCTGCATCACATCGAAGTGCATCTGCTGACTTATTTGACTTTCCATCTGGCGTGGAATAGACATAATCATTTTTAAAGGAGATATTTTCAGCGGAAAAGCCTATTGCTCCACTCTGAATATAAATGGCGCATCTCTTGCTCATGTCCCCGCCTGCTTCATAATCCTCGCCAAGCACTCCCGGATAACAGTGTATCTTCGTCATCTCTCTGTCTTCTCCAACAAGAGAAATATATGGCGTATTCACCTCCAAGCGCTCCTCATAATCTCCTGCCAACACGAGAATGACTTTCTTCTCTGTATTTCCTGCCGGCACGGAGTTCACCGCCGCCTGCACTGTTTTATAGGTTGGGATCCCGTTGTTCAAATCACCATCCGTACCACTATAAGATGCATCAACCATATAATCATAATTTGTCAAATATACATAGTTATATGTTTTTCTGGTAATTGCACCTGTCTCATCAGCAAACAAAAGTACCACATCATTTCTGCCTTCCTCCACAGTCAATTCAAAGTGAAAAGAACCACCTGCCTCGACAGTTTTTTCTGTCTGTGTTTCACCATTTACATAAGCACTCATCTTTCCAGCTTTTGACACTGTGCCTTCAAGCAAGATTTTATCAGCAAATACTGTATCATAAGATTTTTTAGTTATTGTTATCTCTGCTGCCTCATCCTCATATACATAGTCTCCTGTATTACCTTCTGTTGCAACTGCCCATACTATTTCAGAAAAAGGACTTTCATTATTTGTCGCTTCTGATACCGCCTTCACTTTATAATAATATGGCATTTTTTGGACTACATCTGTATCTATATAAGAATGTTCTGTCACCTTTGCTATCTGTCGTATCTGCTCTTCTCCCTCATCATAAGAATACCGATATACAAGAAAATACTCTGCGTCTTTGTTTTCCTGCCAATGTAGCGTTATATCAGACGCATTTCCAACTATATCTACAACCGGTTTGGTCAAAGCTCCCATTACATAAATACCATCTGCCATAACTACAGGAGTATTTCTTGTACCACCCAACTGTTTTTTCCCTAACTGTCCACATACTCGGAATACATATGTGCCTCCTTCCCCCTCTGGCAGGATATACCGATAGGAAAAGTCCGTTACATGATCTGTGAGCTCAATCCAATCTCCATTATCCTTTGATATCTCAACCACAAATGTGCCATCCTTCTCTGGCACAGTACCAGTCCATGTGATATCAATATACTCTCTTGAGTCTGCTGCCTTTGCGGTCACACTATCCACCCTTGGCATGCTTCCCTCAGGATAATAACAGGAATTTTGATGATAAAGGATATCTCCACTCTCATTTGTATAGATCATATTGGTAATTGTTACTTCTGCATCTGATACAACAAGTCCATAATAGAATCCGCTATCTGTGTCCGCAAGTGTAGATAGCGAAACAGCAGCACTTTCTCCTGTCTCAATTATCGTGTAAGTGATTGTTGGTTTTCCATTTTCCAAAGACACCTCTATATGCATTGGAGCCCCAAGTGGAATAGTATTATTAATCCCTCCTGCTCCTGCATAATCTCCCTTTTCTTCTTCTGCCTTTGAATAAATTGCACGTGCATTTGTCCCTTTTCTTATTCCTAATGTGTAGGCAAATCGATTTGTAAATAATCCAATAAATGCCCCATCTCCATTATCACTGCCAGCTGTATGAATTACTAAGTCAAATTCCAATCTATTCTTATCTGTGGTCATTGGAAATACATAATATCCCAGATTTTGTATTTTACTGTATGCTCCTGAAAAAGCGCCTCCTGTCTGCGTAATCTCCAATTTCTGACCTACAGGTTGTACTACAATACTATCCTTCTTGCTTGCTCTCGGCCTTTGATCGGTGTCAACTGCCGTGTTTGCATCTGAGTCATCTTCCGGTATAAATGGCATCACCGGCTGCTCCACAAATTCTACTTCTTTTGCTGGATAGACAACACTGATAGACTTAATATACGCTCCCCCTGTTGACTTAATTTCTATATAGCCTTCCTCTCCTTCATAGGAAACTGTAGTTGTCGCAGAATCTGTATCTGCGGCAGTCCCATGAATGGTATAAAATGCATATTTTGCTTCATATGCCTCCACAGATATCGTACAATTTCCTGTTACTGGAACCTTAATAATAGTATTTGTATTAAACTGCGCACTATTTGGCACAGCTCCATTAGGAGATAATTTTCCCAGTGTAGCGTCTATAACAAGCCCTTGATAAAAGTCCTCCACACCTTCGATCTTCTTATTGTAATACTCCCCATTTCCCGCTGCAAAGGACCATGATGTAATAGGTGTAAACGTCAATACATGATTTACTGCTCCACCATCTACAATCAAGGATTTGCCTGTGCTCATTTGATATGCCAGCTTTTCAATTTCACCGCCCAAAGAAAGCGTATAGGTACCATCTCTTAATCTAATATCAGAAGAGTTGGCAAAACTATACTCTGAGCCGTCTGCGTGAACAAATGTATATAACACATTTATAGTCGATAGATCTGGTGTTGCTCCAAAGCTCAATGTCACTGGATATTTATCCTTTAGGACAACCGAAAGATCTAAGCTACTGTCTGTCTCATAATGTAAGCCTGTCAATTCTCCAGAAAGCTTGTAATCAACAACCCCTTTTAGGCTGACAGAATACAACATCCCACTTTCCAGCTCCACTGTATAAGTCATTTGCTGTAAATCAACCGCTACCTTTGGCACAAAATCTGATTCCCCTTCTGCTGTAAAAACAAGTTCCAGATCACTGACATCATACCCAGAATCAAAGCCTTGTATTTTTCCAGATAAGGTAACTGTGCTTACCTTCGAGAGAACTAGATTATTTACAACGCTGCTACTGCTGCTATTTAATGTAAATTGTGTTGTTCCACTGCTAATTAGAAAATCCTTATCACTGACCGAAAGAACATAAGAAGCATCTTTGCTTTCAACAAAAACTGGTATTGTATAAGAACCACTTATAATATCAGCCGCATGTTGAACATTGGTCACAGTATTGCATACTATCACCTGTGTACCCTGCAACAATGCCTCATTTGATGTCACTGTTCCGCTTATCGTAACAGTGGATAATGTTTCACAGGTTATAGTTATACTCCTAACATACATTTGCTGTAGGGCAGTTAAAAGTATTTCTCCTTCTGTCCCATCAGTATAACATTCAATTGTTACAAGCTTATAGTTGCTATCCGTTGCATCTGTCTCAATCTTTGTACACTGTGCTTCGGCTAAAAGATTATCATCTATTCCCGATATGCTGAATGTCTCAGATAAAACAGTTTCTTCTGTTCCCACTGGTTGCTTATGTAATAAAACAGATAAAGAAATTTTATTTCCTTTCACAGGAATATATACTTTTGTACCTGCATTGACCTGTATTCTTTCGCTCGTTAAATTCGGAGCAAATTTACCACTATTTGCATCTACATACAAAATATCACCATTGTTATTTTCAAAGGTACCCTCTTTTTTCTCCAATGTACTCTGCGTTGTGCCAAATCCGTCACATAGCTTCTCATTAAATCCCCACGTTGCCTGATCTCCTGTCAACACTGTCCCACTTTTTGCCAAGACAGAAGATAAAGAAGATTGATACCCACTCACTGCTCCACTTTTTTGCGCCATTGCATCTGTGTTCCAGATCTCCTCTTCTGCTCTTACTATCCCTCCCCAGACATCATCAGCCTGAAATGGCACGCCAGAAACCATCATCGCAAATGTCAATGCGACTGCCAAGATTCGTTTCCAATTAGGCTTTTGCCACCAATACTTTTTTCCTTCCAAACTAGCCATACTACACTTCCTCCCATTAAGAAATAAAATATAAACAAAATATTACAAAAATATTATCTATATTCTAATATTTTGATATTAAAAAATCAATATTTATAAATTTTTTTATGTAAATTGCATAAATTTTATCTCTATTTTTTGGTAATTTTTTTATTGATCAGAAAGCATAATATAATTATGATATAATAAAAACCAATGAATCAAACCACAATTCTGGGAGAAAGCGCTATGAACGAACGTATTATAAAAGACGCGATAGACTACATAAAACAAATTTTTCAGTATGACTACAGTGGACATGATCCCTTCCATACTCTGAGAGTATATCACATGGCCACCACAATAGCCCAACAGGAAAAGGCAGATGTAATGATTGTCCAATTAGCCGCTTTGCTTCATGATGTTGATGACATCAAACTATCACCCAAAACACATCTGTCCAAAGAAAATACAGTTAATTTTCTAAATAAACATCATGTCTCCGCTCAAACCATCAAGATCATTTGTGATATTATAGAGAATGTTTCTTATTCAGGGACAGATTCTGTTATTCCTCCATCTATGGAAGGCAAATGTGTTCAGGACGCCGACAGACTGGATGCCATGGGTGCCATTGGTATAGCTAGAGCATTCGCATATGGCGGCAGCCATAATAGAGCGATCTATGATCCCAATATACCATATAAAGAAAATATGAATAAAACAGAATATCAAAATAATACATCCACAACGATAAACCATTTTTACGAGAAACTATTTCAACTCCATCAACAAATGAACACAAAAACGGCAAAGGCAATCTCAAAAAAAAGAGAGGCGTTTATGAAAACATATATCTCAGAATTTTTAGCAGAATGGGACGGAATTAGATAACTTACTTTCAATAATATAGCCAGTCCGCTGTTTCCTCCGTCATCCCGCTTAGTGAAGAGCGTAGCAGATACCAAGCGCAAGCGGGGTGACGGAGGACCACAGGCAGTTCCCCGGACGGAACTTCCAGAAAATGATACAACAACCAAAGAAAAATTTATAAGAAACTATAATTTATTGTATCTGAAAATCTCTTTCATTATTTTTGGATAAGGTTCGTATAGCCTTCCCGCGTTTATAATAAAATGCATATTGCTGATATATACCTGCATATCTGCCTGTCATCCACTTTGGCATCGTTCCATGATAATCCTCATCAATAATCTTTTGTATCCAAGTATCCACTGGGCATGCTCCAAGCTGATGTAGCCCAAATAAGCAGATACAGCTTGCCACCTTCTTCCCCACTCCCTTAAGTCCCAACAAAAGTTGCATAGCTTTCTCCTGATCTGCTTTTTGTAGGTCTTCCAAAAAATTTGGTTTTTCTTCCAGATACTCACAGACACCATAAATATACTCTGCTCTGTAACCAAGCTTTAAATCCAAAAGATTTTCCTTTCCTCCATCATAGATATGCCTCCAACCGGGAATCACGCAACTTCTTGTATCGTATCCTATCTCAGTGTCAGAGCAATTCTCTCTGTCAGATATGCTATCCCCCTGTACTTCATAATTCTTACACAGTGCCTCTATATTCTTCTTGATCCTTGGTATATTATTGTTCTGGGAGATAAGAAATGAAAGCATTACCTCCCACAGATCCTGTTTTAAAATTCGAATTCCTCCTGCATAAGTGGCTGCTTGCCTAAGGAAATCATCCTCTGCGTCGATAGCACGAATCAACTCTTCATAATCAGTGTCTATATCAAAATATTCTCTCCATATTTCATTAAATTCACTTTCATCACAAGAAAAGGTAAATTCCTCCTCCCTCTGCGTCACCTCCACTGTTCGGTCAGCTACAGGAATTTTGTAGGTATATTCTCCTGTTTTCATCCATCGAAAACATTGACCAGAATCCGCTATCTGATCAAGATCACAGTTTTTAATCTTTATTATGTACATCTGTTAATTCCTCTTTCTCTTTCTTTTTTCGGATTTTTCTGTAAAAACGTGCCCTGTCAGCCGCCATGTACATCATACTCCATCCTTCTCCTACTTTCTCTCTTATACATCCGATATTCTCTGAGATCACTCCATATGTTTCCTTCAATTATACCTATAAAGATATATGATATATTAACGAAAAATGTAATATACAATCAATGGTTGTATTTTCTATTTAGCTGTGTTATAATAATTTTGACATAAAAATATTCATATGGCAACTACACTTTTTAGTGATTGCATATCATGAAACCGCAGCCAGCCTTCTTTATAGGTCATTCCAAAATTTCCCATGGCTTTGCGGTTTCATGTATTTTTATCTCGCACTGTATTTTATAATTAACAGCTCAACGCCAAGCCTGTCATCGATCTTGCCCGTTTTCACCGCTTCCTCCGTCTCCACACATTCCTCTATCGTTCTTTTTAGCTCTCCTGTCTCCATCTGCTTTGCCTGTGAAAGATACTTTCCCATTAAAAATGCCGGAAGCTTCGTCTGTTTTGCTATCTCTGCTGAAGCTTTTCCTTCTCTTGAAAGCTGTTTTATCATCAAAAGTAAATGATATTCTCGTGCCATTAAAAATAGAATCCGCATGGGCGGTTCCTTTAATGTCAATAATTCATAATAATACTCCAACGCTTTTTTCTGTCTTTTTTCGCTGATTGCATGAATCATATCAAATATCTTTCCAGTAATTTGCACAGAACATACTGCCTCTATATCTTCCTTTGTGACAATCTCTCTTCCTGCTGTGTAGGAGCTAAGCTTCTGCCATTCCTGATAGATATTTTCCATATCGGTTCCCGTGCGGGAAAGAAAGAAACGCATGTCCTCCTCCTTAATCTTCTTTCCTTCCTTCCCCATCATACCAAGAACCCACGCAATCAGCTTTGCATCTGTCTGTCTCTTCATCTCACAGACATATCCTCTATCCTTCACAGCCTTATAAAGTCGGTTTCTCTTATCAATCTCCTCCTCCACAAAAAGCAGGATGGTACTTTCTGGTATTCCCTTCACATACTCCGCCATATCCTCATTTGCCGACTTAAAAAATCCGGTATTCTCCATTAAAATCAAGCGATAATCAGAAAAAAATGGCACAGTTTCCGCGACGTCAATAATTTCCTTTACATGGATACCCTTTCCCTCGTAAACATTCAGATTCATGGTATCTCCCTCAGGAAGAATTGCCTGAATCAGACGATTTTTATAGCTTCTTTTTAAATAAGTCTCCTCACCATACAAAAGATAGGCGTGCTTAAAACTACGATTTTTAATATCTGCCATAATATTCTGCATACTTTTCTCCTTACTCTTATCAATCGGCAATTGTGGTCATTATATGATTTTATTATCAAGAAAGATCTGCAGACAGTCCTCTCTTAAAAATTCACTGCTTTATCCATCGCAAAGGAATACAGTATCATCTCCTTCACCGTTTTTCCAGTTATCTGTTCCAGTGCCTGCTTATAGCACTCAAACTGCGTATGATACCTCTTTTTTAAAAATTCTATTCCATTTGCCCCCACGTAATCCGTTTTATAATCCAGAAGCACAAGTTCATTATCTTCCTCAAAGAATACATCAATAATCCCCTGAAGCAGCACTAATTCTGTGCTCTCAGTCTCATTATAAAATTCCTTTGCCTGCCTTCCTATCACAAAAGGCTGCTCCCGGAATAGCCTTCCTTCTTTCTCTGCGAGCCGGATTCTTTTTCCTATTGGGCTGGAAAATAGCTTCCAGAGCTTCCATACATTTATCTGTCTTCGCTCTGTACCTGTAAGCTGCTTTTCCCGCTCCATCTGATCAAGTTGTGCCTCTATCTCTTCTTTTGTATCTGTCGCTGACAGACACAGGCGCTCTAAAACATTGTGGTATAACGTTCCTCTGGCAACTCCTCCCTTCTCTTCATACCCGCTGATAAAATCGGGCAAAAGCGGCGGCTCCTCAGGAAGCAACATCACTGTCTCCTGTGTCTCTTCCATCTCTAATTGCTGACTTCTTTTCTTAATCTCAGACACAGACACTTTTCCGTGAAGGGTTATATCCCATGGATAAGGATAAGAATAACTGAAATTTTCCTCTATCTCTCCCCGCACACCAAGATCATAAACTCGATTCTCATCCCACATAAACAGTCTTTGATAGCGCTCTTGTTGTTCCTGCTGGCGCAGAGTCTCTGCCTCGATCACCTCTGGCACAGTTGTGACAGCAATCTCAATTGCTCTATTTCCCTCACTTCTACACGCTGGAACAATCCAGTCCAGATAGCAGGTCGCACTGGAAAGTACGCCGTACAATAATGGCTCCTCCTGACATGCTGCCTCTGCCTCCCATCCTGCCAGACGCCTCCCGACATCTGTCACCGCTCCAGTTAATATAAGCTTTTCCTTCGCGCGGGTCATCGCCACGTAGAGGACACGAAGTTCTTCCGCAAGATTTTCAAGGCGCAGGCTTCTTTGCAAGATTCTTTTTATCAGTGTTGCTGATCTTGTGCGATTGGTATAATCTACATAATCTGCACCAATACCCATATCAGGGTGCAAGACAAGCTTCTCTGTGGTATCCTGCTGATTAAAACGCCTTCCAAGACCTGCGAGAATAACTATCGGAAATTCCAGACCCTTACTTTTATGAATACTCATAATGCGGATGGCATTCTCGTTCTCTCCCGCCTCAGGTGCTTCGCCATAATCAACCTCATATTTATTCAGTTTCTCAATATAACGCAGAAACTGGAATAGACCCCGGTAGCTGGTAGCTTCAAAAGCATATGCCTTCTCTATCAGCATCTCCAGATTCTGCCTTCTCTTCTGACCAGAAGGCATTGCCATACTGTAATCCCCATATCCTGTATCCCTGATAATTAGGCGAATCAATTCATGGACAGGAGTGTAGGAAGCAATGTCCCGCATGCGAGCAAGCTCCTGATAAAATCGGCAAAGCTTTTCTATAGCAGAAAATGCTCCATCCGCTCCCGCATCCACACACAACACCACAGCATCCATAAGACAACCCTCCGGGTACAATGCCCGAAGTTCACCCAGCTCAGCTCCTGAAAAACCTCCAAGCGGTGAGCGAAGCACTCCCGCAAGAGGAATATCCTGCCTTGGATTATCGATCACTCTCAGATAATTTAGTACTGTCTGTACCTCCACAGCAGTAAAATACCCACTCTGTGACTGAGCATATGCTGGAATTCCCTCCTCCGTGAGTACAGTCAAAAGAGCATCCGCGTAGTTTCCGCCACTTCTCAGAAGAATCACAATATCACGATAACACGCTCTTCGGTAATTCGCCGTCTCTTTATCCCAGACAAGCAAACCCTCCTCTCCTGTCAGCTCACGTATTCGTCCTGCAATTACCTTTGCCTCCAGCTCTCCCGCGGTAAATTCCTGAAGCCTGCCTTCCTCCGCTCTTCTCTCTATCAAACACAGCTCCGTTATGGTATCCTCCTGCCTCTGTCCTTGTGGCTTTGGAGAAAAAGAGGCTCCCACATAGAGTGCTTCGCTGTCATCATAACAGATATTTCCAAGTTGTCTTGTCATAATGCGACAAAATACCTCATTTACGCTAGAGAGCACCTCACTGCGGCTTCGAAAATTTTTGTGCAGATCAATTCTTTGATAATCTCCGCCCTCCAAGGAATAGCTGTCATGCTTCTCCATAAATAACTCTGGTCTTGCCAGACGAAACTTATAGATACTCTGTTTTACATCGCCAACCATAAAAATATTAGGTTTTCCCTCCGCCACACCGGAGATGCTGGTAAGAATAATCTCCTGAACCAGATTACTGTCCTGATATTCATCAATCATAATCTGAGCAAACTGCTCTCTGTACTCTCTTGCTGCCTTTGTGGGAACCCAATTGCCGCTCTCATCCTTCACGGCAAGTAGCTTAAGGGCAATATGCTCCACATCATGAAAATCGATCACATTTTTTTCTCTTTTTTTTGCCTGATAGCGCGCAAGGAACTCGACGGAAAGCTTAATTAACATGCCAAGCGGACGCCTTGCAGCACATATATCAGAAAGAATATCATGTTCTGTCCTGCTGTAAAATTGCCTGATAAGTCCTTTTATATCATCCTTTACGCTATCCCTTGCTGCTTTTACCTGAGCCCTTTTCTCCGGCGAAACTTCATCCGATTTCTTTGATGATAACCGGTCAAAGCTTATTGCTTTAAGTGCTTTTCCAAGTTCCGTGTAGCCGCTCGCCCTGCGAAGAACATCCAGCTTGTCAAGATCTGAGAGCAATGCCTCCTCGTACATAAAAGGGCCATCTGCCTCCCTGCAAAGCTCAAGAGCTCTGTCGAGCCTTCGAATCCAATCTTCATTTAATAAAGTAATATATTGCAAAAGAAATCGGGCAGACTCTGTATCACTCCACTCTTCCATGGACTCTGGCTCATACTGACCAAGAGCTCTCCAGAGCCATTCTTCCGGCTCAGGTCCGCTCATAGAAAATTCATATAGCTTTTCTATTAACTCTATAAGCCCTGAATCGCTCTTCCCCGTTGAATAGCTTTCCACAAAGTCTATAAATTCTTGACTTCCCTCCTGATAGTAATCCTCCAAAAGAGCCTCCGCCACATCTGATTTCATCAGCCGCTGTTCTCCCTCATCCCCGACGCGAAAGGACGGATCAAGCTCTGTCTCATCAAAATGCTCTCGCAGCACCCTCATGCAGAAGCTGTCAATTGTGGTAATGGGCGCAGTATGTACCAGAGTTGACTGTCTCTGCAGGTGCTCATCCTCCGGCGCAAGCTCCATACATTCCTCTATTCTCTGCCCTATTCTCTCGCGCATCTCTGCCGCCGCCGCATTGGTAAAGGTAACAATAAGAAGCCTGTCAATATCAAGAGGATGAGATTTATCTGTGATAATGGACAAAATTCTCTCCACCAAAACTGCTGTCTTTCCAGAACCTGCCGCAGCAGACACAAGCAGATTACAATTTCTAGCCTCAATTACCTTCCTCTGTTCCTCTGTCCACATGGTCGACATAACCATCCTCCTTTCCCTCCACAATTCTTCTTAAGAACTCCTCCCTGCCAAAATCATGTAACCGTCTATAATGAAATCCGGGCTGTGTCTCGTCAAAGCCGCAAACCGCCCTGTAATCACAAAAATCACACGCCGTGCGATCACCCTTTTCATATGGCAATATAGCAATGTTCCCGGCAAGCATCTCCGATCCCATCTTTCCCATACTCTCCCTCACATAGGTCATCGCCTGTGCAAATTGAGCGGCGCTGACCGCTGAAGACTGCTTGGAGAGTGTACCATCCTTATTATAGCTTACTGGAAGCACTTCAGATTTTTTCTCAAACTCTTGATCCATCAGGCGAATCACCTCCTCGCTGGAATTGACAAGCCCATTCATGCGCAGCTTGTCAAGCAGCTCCTTCTCCACCTGAACATTCTCAGAAAGCTCTGTGATGTCCACGACAGGGTCCTTTATATTATAATAGAAAATACCTGCTGGGATTACCAGCTTTCCGGGACTTTTGCGCCCATTTAGCTCCATGGCTGCATCCAGATAGACAAAAAGCTGAAGCTGAAGCCCATAATAAACAGAGGAAAAATCAAAGGCTGCCGACCCAGATTTATAGTCTATAATCTTAACATAGACATGATTCTCATCTTCATATAGATCCAGCCGGTCAATTCTTCCTTGAAGCCGCATCTCCTCCCCATTCTGAACTGGAATTGTCAAAGCCTTCAAATGATCTGCGCGAGAAAATGAGATCTCATAGCTCACCGGCTTAAATCTCCCCTTCTTAAGTTGATTTTGCAATGCCCAGACCGTGCGGTCTGTAATGCGGGTAAGCCTGTTGACCAGATAATGATTTCGCGCGCTGGCAGACAAGATACTGTTTCCATAATCCGTTGTCACCTCATCAATACATTCCGCCACCAAAGTTCTTCTCTGTTTTTCTGTCACATCAGTAAATTCTATGCCAAGGTCGGAAAGCTTTTTTGAATACTGCTCCATGGCACTGTGAAACATATTCCCCAGATCCATGGACAAAAGCTCATACTCTTCCCTCCTCTTAAGCCGGAGGCCATAGGTTAAAAAGTGTGCAAAAGCACACGCCGCATACTGCTCAAGCCTCGTCACACTCTGAACTGGCTGCGGTCCATATAACCTAGCCGCTGCCACCTCACCGATATGGCTCTCCGCATCTCTGGGAAACGCTGCCTTTATATAATTTCTCACCCTATCCTTATACTCCTTATGCGAAAGATACCACGAGTACAGCTCTCCCCACTCTACGGAACATATCTCCCCAGAAAATTTATTATCCGATGTATCCCTAATCCCCTTTAAGAAAAACTCCATCGATGCCTCCGGCGTAGTGAGATAACCAGACAAGAGGTTCTCCTCCGCTTTTCCCACCTTAAGAGATGGGAACAGCTTCTTTAGAGTGCCCGTCAAATAGGAAGGACGCAGCGCTTTTCCCTCTGCAGAAGTTCTGGAATAGCTAAGAAATAGATAATGAGATGGCTTTGTAAGATTTAGATAGAGATAAAATTTCTGAATATAAGCATTCTCTCGGACAGTCGGTGAGAGCGTGATATGCTGATTCTTCAAAAACTCTCTCTCCGCCTGTGATAAAATCCCACCCTTGCTGCTATTTCTTGGGATCAGTCCGTCATTTAGCCCCAAGAAAAACAGCGCCTTAATATCCTTAAGACGGGTTCTCTCCATATCGCCCACCAAAACCTGATCCAGAGAAGGTGGGATAATACCGACCTTAATCTCCGCAAAACCAGAGTCCAAAATATCAGACAGTTCCCTTCTATCAATCTTCTCCTCACCGAGCAATGCCACTACCTTGTCAAAAAGCTCCATCACAAGTGCGTAAGTCTGTCCGTACTCCTTGGCAAGTCCGGGCATACCCGCCGCCATAAACTGCTCTTCTCTCTCAGACAATTTTTTTTGAATGTCATGTGCGCGGATAAAGTTATAGAGGGCTGTCAGCTTTTCCTGAACGGTCGCCTGCTTTTCTTTCCAGACAGAGAGAAGAGGCTCTATATCATCAAATACCTGAACACGTAGAGCATTGATGTACTCTAACCGATCTGGCAAAACCTCTCTGGTACTTCTCGTCCACAGCCTCTCAAATCCAGATCGACTGCGTATGCCAAGCGCAAGACAATAATTTTCCAGCACATCTATATCTTCTTCTTTCATTTCTGTAAGTCCCGTTCTTAAATAGCGGAACACACTCTCATAGGAATAACTTTCCTTGACAATCATCAATGCCGCGCGCACAAATTCTACAAACGGATTTCCCATAATAGAATTTTTTCTGTCAAGAAAGCATGGGATGCCCTGCTTGTCAAACGCTTCTTTTAAAATATCCCCATACTGATCCATATCAGCGCTGATCACGGCAATATCGCGGTATCGAAGGCCCTTCTCCTTCACCAGATGCCAGATCCTGCGCGCCACATACTCTGTCTCTTTGGCTGGCGTCACCGCCTCCACCAAGACAATCTCCTCCTGCTTTCCAGCATATACTCTATAGGGATAACGGAACAGATTCCTCTCAAGCGCGGCCAATGCCGGAGCCTCGCGAAAACGATATGGCTCACCCTCCATCCTCACAGGAGAACACTGTGTGACATGTACCTCGTCCGCAAGCGCCCCAAGCTTTGCGATCGTCGTTTTACTCAGATGAAACAGCTCCTGTTCGCCACTGATCCGATATGGATTTTCACTGGCAGGCAATGTCACCGTCACATAGACCATCTTTGCGCACTTTATCAATAATCCTAACAGGCGATACTGCACAGGTGTAAAACCTGTATAGCCGTCCAGACAGATCGCACTCTTCTTAATCAGTTCCGATCTCTCAACCACACGGCACAATACATCCAAAAGCTCCTCCTTTGTCACGTAGGTATCAGCCATATATTCCTCAAAGCCTCTGCGAATTACTGCAAGATCCAAAAGCTTTGCTTTAAGCATCGGTTTTGTCTCTGAAAGCTCCATCATCTGCTCAAGCTCCTGCGTCCCGATCCCATATTGATATAGCTCCGAGATCATGGACTTAATCTCGGCGATAAAACCCGGAATATTCAATTTTGATCCATAGAGGGAAAGCTCCTTCTGATACTTTCCCATCATCTTTCTGAGCACAAGATTTTTTCCCGTATCATCAAGCACCGGACGCTGCCTTACCGACAACTCCTCAAACACCCTGTAGGCAAGTCTGCCAAAGCTCAGCACATCAATATTAATTATTCCATTATGTGGATGAAGGCGCACCAGATCCTTCTGTGTCTCCATGGAAAATTGCTCTGGAACCAGTATAAGATAATTGCTGTGAAGATCCTCCATCGATTCCTTAATAATTTTCTTATATAGCTGATAGGATTTCCCTGAACCAGAGCTTCCCAGAATCAGTTGTAATGCCATACTCCCTCCCTACCTTCTATTTATCTGTGGACATAGACACAGATATAGGATCTGCCTCCTGCTTTTCTGCATCGTCAAGAGATAAATAACCGTAGCTTTTTACCTCCTTCTCACATATCATCTCATTCAAGTTCTGTCCCTCCTTCTTGAGAGAGACAACATAACGTCCATAACAAAGCAATGTCTCATCCGAATATGTGCCAAGTTCTCCTCGCAAATATGTTTCTGCAGAGGTATCATACGGCGTGTCCTCACTTGTGTGAATTGGGCGCGCCTTGGCTATTATGGCAGGATATCTTTCTTGACATTCCATAAGCCACTCCACCTGAATCTTGATAATTTCCTCCGTGATCGCCAGCCTCTCTGCATTGTGCTGTATAAGATAGGGGGCAAGCTCCCTATAGCGCTCCGGCGCTGTGCTCTCCATCATTCTTGCATATTTCTCCGCAATTAGATTTCGACCCTCCTCTTTCGCCCTCTGCAGATCTCTGAGCCAGCTTTGTAGCAGCTCTCTGGAAAAACAAGAAAATTGTGCCCCTCTCATAATCACAAACGTTTGATGATCCTCCTGACAGGATGCTGTTCCTCCTTCATTGTTCGTGCTCTGAAAAAACTCCCACTCCAGCTCAATAATCTGTTCGATTAACTTTTCCATCACTTCCTCCTTCTATCTAGCCTTGCATCGCTGGCAGGCACCTTATAATGGGGTCCTGAATCTTTGCCATTATACATGGCACATGATTTTCCAAAAAAACATCCGTCTCATCCGTAAGTCCCTGTCTTTGAAGCTCACTTCGCACGCTGTCGCAGATTCGCTCTATCCGCTCCTGCCTTTCTCCATCCACAGAGATAAGCTGCCGAAATTCCTCCTTGAGCTCAGAGAGTATCGAAAGCCTCTCCATCCCTCTGTGCATCCATTTATAAAACGGCGTATAGACACGATTTAACAGATATACCATAGAGATGCCTGCCCGCACAAATTCATCCAGCGCAAGCGCTGCAGCCACCTGCTCACCTCTGTGGATACATCTTCCATAATTATACTGCCCGCTCTGCGCCATTGTCGCCGCTCTAGCAGCGATCTTTTTTATCCGCACATCCTCAGGATAAAAGCCAAGCAGCTCCTTTCTCACCGATGAAAATTCACCATAAGAATCTTCAAACACCTTTCCATTGGTCGCCATGGCAAGATAAGCCTCCGGCAAAAATAGCCAATCCATCAATGTATCTGGCGCTTTTGGCTCTCCTATCATGCAGCGGTAGAAGCTCTTTGTCTCCAGCACGCCCACGCGCCCGTCACCATGAGGGGAGACCACCCTTTTGGAAAATCCCATAAACTCTCCCGGCAATGCAGCATACCCCTCTGCCATCTCTCTTCCCACCGCTCGAAAATCCTCCTCTGAAAGCCACAGGCAAAACGATGGTCCAAAATCATGATCCCTTGAGTACTCATCGTCAAATCCAAAGCACTCCGATCCCTGACCCACAAGCCCTGCACAGATCCTATCCCTATATTCTGGAAAACATTGATCCAGCCATGGCTTTCCAACTTCTTTATAATATATTTCCGAAAGCTGAAGTCCCTTCATCTACCTTCCTCCACATACCTCTCTTATCTGTGCCGCGTGAGCAAGAAGAGGCTCAGAATCCTCCGCATAGCCCGCCGTTATACAGATATGGGCACAATTTTCCAGCGCTGCCGCATAGATAAGCGACTCCCCATAGCAGCGCCTCAGCTCCTCAAGTGCCTGTCTATAGATTAAAATTGCATCCTGATATTCCCTCTTTACATAATAGATCTCCGCCCTTGCCGCAAGCGCCATCCCATAATGTGCATCCCTCTCTCCCGGCTGTGATTCAAACAGTGAAAGTGCCTGCCCCATCACATTCTCCGCCTCCTGCACCTGATTATTCCTCAGATAGTTGATCGTAAGATTCGTGAGACTTACTGCACGCTCCATCTCCGTCCCCTCATTCTTCTCAAGAATGGAAAGAGCTTCCAAAAGCGCCTCAATCGCCCGCGAAAATTCCTCCCTGTCCGCATATAGTGAACTGAGATTATTGTACAGCCCAGCCAGCCTGCAGTCTTCCTTGTCAAGCTCCCTCTTATAGATCTCCAATCCCCTCTGATACAGCTCTTCCGCTTTATCAAGCATACCAAAAGCCCGGTACACCGTGGCAACATTCAACAAGGTTGTTCCCTCGTGCACTGTCCCGGCAAGCCCCATACTCTCACTAAGAGCAAGTGCCTCTTCTGCCTCATTCACAGCTTCACGGCTCCCAATACTGCGGTGATACCCCATACTCTCATTTAAAATAGCAAGCAAAGATGCCTTATCCTGTTCTTTTTGTGCCTGTTCTTTGCTCTCTTTTAGAAAGTTCTCCACCCGATCTATCTGCCCTGTTGAGAACAGGCTGTCCAATCGTTCATAAAACTGATCCATCTTCATATATTACCTCATTTCTGTGGTGCTTTTTGTGTATTTCAATTTTGTGGATGCAGCGCAGACACAAAATTGGATGTAACCATATAGTCTATCTGATGTCCACCTCTCATATTCTGTAATAAAAGCAACAGGGGGACACATTTATGAGTGCTAAAACAAAAATCGTTGTATTCCAGATGAAAGAGCTGATCTATACCGCCATCTTTGTGGTGCTCGGTATCCTGTTTATCCTGCTCTTTATCTTCATGTTCCTTCCAAAAGAAAAATCAGAGAATCCTTCTACAGAGACCACAAGCCCCTATGTGGCAGGTGTGTATACCTCATCGATCTGTTTCCACGATCAAGCACTTGAAGTGGAGGTAATTGTAGATAAGGATCATATCAATTCTGTTCGGCTGATAAATCTAAATGAGACTGTCACCACCATGTATCCGCTCTTTGAGCCGGTTATGGAACATATCAGTAATCAGCTTCTCGACGGACAGTCCATTGATACTGTTACATACTCAGCAGAATCACAATACACATCTCAGGTCCTGCTCGAATCCATACGCCTCGCTCTAAAAAAAGCAGAGGCAGGATGATCTACAACAATTACAAAAGTTCTTTCAGCCAAAGTCCTGCGCAGGCGTCACTGGGCATGCGCAGGTCTCCCCTTGGGGAAACTGCCACAGACCCAACCTTCGGTCCATCAGGAAGGCAAGAACGCTTAAACTGCTGTGAGAAGAACCTTTTATAGAAGCATCTAAGCCACTTTAAAATCTCTTCCTTCTCATAAGCTCCCGCAAATGCCTGCTTTGCCAGCTCATAGATCTTTGCAGGGCGATAACCAAAACGTAAAATATAATACAAAAAGAAATCATGAAGCTCATAAGGTCCCACAATATCCTCCGTTTTCTGTGAGATCTCACCCTCCTTCGGAGGCAAAAGCTCCGGGCTAACCGGGGTATCCAAAATATCGAACAACACACTGGAAAGCTCCTTATCCACACAGGTTTCTGCATAATATCTGACCAGATGGCGCACCAAGGTCTTTGGCACCGAGGCGTTCACACCATACATGGACATATGATCCCCATTGTAGGTCGCCCATCCAAGTGCAAGCTCTGACATATCTCCTGTACCTATCACCATGCCATTTATTCTATTTGCCACATCCATCAGAACTTGTGTTCTCTCTCTTGCCTGTCCATTCTCATAGGTCACATCATGTAATTCTGGACTCTGCCCAATATCTTCAAAATGGCCAAGCACCGCCTTTTGTATTGGTATCTCCAAAAACGCTGTTCCCAGTTTTTTTGCCAACAATATAGAATTTTGATAGGTGCGGTCCGTCGTCCCAAAACACGGCATTGTGACAGCCTGTATCTGTTTTCTGTCCAGTCCCAGCATATCAAAGGTCCGCACAGTGACGAGCAGAGCAAGCGTGGAATCCAATCCGCCAGAGATACCCACCACAGCTTGTCCACAGCTTGTGTGGACAAGTCTCTTTTTCAGTCCCATAGACTGAATGGACAGGATCTCCTCACAGCGCTTATCTCTGTCTGCCTTATTGTCAGGGACAAACGGTGCCGGATCGATATAGCGCCTTAACAGCGTCTTCTCCTTTGGCTGCATATCAAAGATCACGCTCTCATAATTTTCTCTGCCCTCTGGTATAAATGTACTGATTCTTCTTCTCTCACTTCTTAATCGCTCCAGATCAATATCCACAGTCACCGCCTGATTTTGAAAGCGCTCGGACTGCGCAAGCATCGTTCCATTCTCCGCAATCATATTATGGGCGGAAAACACCAGATCGGTGCTGGACTCTCCCTCACCTGCGTCCGCGTAGACATAGGCACATAAAAGCCTTGCCGACTGCCCTTTCACCAAGCTGCTGCGGTAGGTATCCTTCCCCGTCGTCTCATCACTTGCGGACAAATTCGCTATCACAGTAGCTCCGGCAAGTGCATGGAAAGTACTGGGCGGACATACCACCCACAGATCCTCGCAGATCTCAACACCCAGTGTAAAATCTGGTATTCCATTGCATCGGAACAAAAGCTTTCCGCCAAACCAAACCTTCTCCCCGCCAAGATTGACCGTCACTGCCCTGTCGAAACCTCTAGTAAAATGTCTCCCCTCATAGAACTCAGAATAATTTGGAATATGCATCTTCGGCACAAGCCCAAGCACCTTGCCCTCATATAGCACACCTGCCACATTGTAAAGCGCGCCCTCCCACTCAAAGGGAAGTCCCACTAACACCAACATGCCAAGTCCTTCTGTCTCCCTCGCCAGATATAGAAGAGCCTCTCTTGCCTCCTCCAAAAGAGCTGTCTGTAAAAATAGATCCTCACAGGTGTAGCCCGTCAGGCAGAGCTCAGGGAAAACAAGAAGCTCTGTCCCTTCCTTGTGGGCTTCCTTTATCAGGCGAAGAATCTCTCCCTTATTATACTCTACATCTGCAACTTGAACCTTGGGTGTCGCAGCGGACACTCTTATATAACCATCTTTCATACCTACTCCCATCTGCCTGATTAAACAGGCACACAAATCTGGATTTTCCATCTCTGATAGGAAAAAAGTGTTACAGGCGCAGACCTCCAACACTTTTTTGCTATTGCTATTTTATCTATAAAACTGTATTTTACTCAATGTCATTGCTCTATCTACAATCTGGCAACCGCGATAACACATATCCTTCCCACTACTGTGACAGATACATATCCATCTCATCATCATCATAGGAATCATTCTCATACTCTCTTGTCCAGTCGATATTATTACTTCTCTTTGGTTTAGAAACTGCCCTTGCAGATCTGGAATTTTTTTTCTTTTCTTCTTCCTTCTTCTGCATCGCCTTCTTTTCCTTTTCCAGCCGATTGATAATATCGATTTTATCTGGCTGCTGCTCTTTAAAACGTGCATCCTTATCCTGTGATCTTTTGGGTTCACTCCTCCTCTTTACGGATTCCTCATCCCTATCCTTATCTGGGGTATAAGAGCTCTTTGGCCTGTTGTTATTAAAGCTGCGGTTCTGGTTCTGCCTTCCTTCCCTGTTATACGGGCGCTCAGACCTATTCTCACCATTATAAGACCGATCCTGCCTATTCTCACTGTTATACGGGCGCTCTTGTCTGTTCTCACTCCGAAAACGTGGCTGCCTGTTTCTCTGCTCCGAACTTCCTCTGTCGTAGCTGCTCCTCTCGCCACTGCCCCTCTCTCTTCCTCTGTCATCCGTATTCCGGTATTCCCGCCTAACATTTTCTCTGGAATAATTCTCTCTGTTGCGGCTTCCGTCCGCACTGTTGCTAATCACTGCTTTATCCTCCCGATTTTTCCGCCCGATGGCGTCCTGTATACTCATTTTTATTTTATTATATTTCATGACAAAGTCAATCATTTTTTATAAAACTTTCATATTTTTCTTGCATTTTTAGTAGAATACTGATAGAGTGAAGAAAAGAATAATCCACACACAAAGAAAGGAAATCGAATGAACGATCATATGAATGAAAAAGTTAATGATGAACAGACAACTGTCACTCTTACTCTGGAGGATGACACAGAAGTAGAGTGTATGGTTCTCACAATTTTCCCCGCCGGAGATCAGGAATATATTGCACTGCTCCCCATGGATTCTGTGGATGAGGATGAAGGTGAAGTATATTTATACCGCTATGAAGAAGATGCGGACGGCAACCCTAATCTTACCAATATAGAAGATGATGATGAATATGAGATTGTCGCCGATGCCTTTGATGAGTTACTCGATGAGCAGGAATATGACGACCTTGTGGGAGAAGATGAGATTTAAAAACAAAAAAGAATGATCCGCCCAGCGAACTGCCTGTGGTCCTCCGTCACCCCGCTCCCGCTTAGTGAAAAACGCAGCGGACACTAAGCTCGAAACTACCTCGCTAAGTGCCGGCGTTTTTCAATAGGTTCCTTGAGAACCACAGGCAGTTCGCTGGGCTGTTTTTATCAGTTAGGTAGAACACGCTATTACTCTGCTTGTATCGGATTAATAGATAGTTTTTGTTGTCTCCAAGTAAAAGAGTATGATGATCTCTGAATACAAACGAAATAAAAATAAATATAGAGCTGCGAGTATATGAGAAATTACAACGCATCAGATCTATCCAATAATACAGTATAACCAATCTGCTGTTTTCCTCAAGGAACCTATTGAAAAACGTTGGTACTTAGCGAGGTAGTTCACGAGCTTAGTATCCGTTACGTTTTTCACTAAGCGCAAGCGGGGTGACGGAGGAAACAGCAGATTGGTTATACGGACCTTTTCCCAAAATGATAAAAAACTTATTTTACAAGAAGTTATAATATCTTGTATCTGTTTTTTTCATGCGACAGCCCCATCTCTTTCAAACATCAATAATCAATCTTTTCTTATCAAGTATCATTTTTCTTAAAAGTATAAAGCATTACATTCTATCTATCATATAGCACAAATCTAGATGTCAGCCATACATTTCTTCAGTGATCTATGAATTGCGCTAGCTGTCAGCTTCTTTTTTATTTTTAAAATAGTTATCAATATTTCTCTTGATCTCCTCTGGTTTCAGGCTTTTTACCAGATAACCCTCTGGTTTTAATGATACTACTTTTCCAACACTTTCCTTATCGATTCTTCCTGTCAGAAAAATAACGGGGATATCCGCCATATCTTCCTCTGAGCGGATCATCTCCAACACCTGTCTTCCATCACAGACAGGCATCTCATAATCTAAAAGCACCAGATCTGGGCGAGCCAATATAATGCACCGAATGGCAGATAAGCCAGAATTTGCCAAAGTAATATCATAATCCTTCTCTAACAACTTCTGCATCATCTGACACATAACACTTGAATCATCCACCACCAATATTTTCTTCTTCTGCTCCCTCGGATTCTTACTATCTTTTAGATATCTTCCTATTTCCTGCATAGCATTATCTTCCTTAAAGGAACCTCTTATTCTATTTAAAGATTCCAAAGACTGCATAACACAGTAGGCAAAATATCCTTCTCCTGTATCAAAAAGCAAACTACACCGTGGTTGTTTCATATCAAATATCTTCTGAAATTGATCATATGTCAACAAGCTTTCGTCCTGTAGTTCATAATTGTCCCCAAGTAAAAAATGCTCCCTTATTCGCTGCACAAATTGCTTCGCCATATATCTGGAAATATTCATTAACAAGACATTTAATTTATCTTCAGAACTTGCCATCATCTTGCCAACGGTACTTAACAAAAGCTTCTCCTCAAAGATAAGAAAAACCTCCACACTTTCCTTCTGTTTTGTTTTATAAAGCAAGCGGTAATAAATCCCTCTGCCAAACTTCTCACCGCCATAATTATCGCTGATCACTTTCGCATTCAGCCGAAACAGATCAAATAAAAGCTGGACAATCACCTTACCTATTGCGGTCTCCTCATCCTCCGGCAGAAGATTTGTCCACCGGCTCATCGTTTTTCCAGTAATGGCATAATCCTCCGTCAATGTATGCCCAATCAGCCATCCTGTGCACACACCCAAAAAATGTTTGATCGCATCAGCAGAATATCTCGAATCCTCCAATTCTCTCTCAAGAGATGGAAGAGTGATTTTTCTAAAATAATCATGAAGACGCCTGTGTGTGTCAAATCCAGTGTAATCGATGGATGCCATATAGGCCTCCTCCTCTGCAAAATGCTTCATGGCGTGCCCCTTAAAGTATTTGATACCCTCCCGGCAACCCCATTCACTTTTCTCCTCCTGCTCGCTTAAATCAAATAGATTGTTTAATATACTGAACAACTTTTTATGTTCTCGATCGATTATGTCAACTCCAATATTAAACCGATCCTGCCATACTACTTGATTACCCATATCGCTCCTCCTTCGCTGCTAATAATTATAATCATCACGTATACCATTAACTGCTTAACATGCTACATAATAGTATATTATTTTATTCTTATTCTGTTACCAACAAGGACTCTGCGAGAAACCTAGATACCTCCATCTTCTTATGGTATCGCTCCTTTACATAATAGATGTGCAGTCTCTTTTTTGCCCTTGTCATCCCCACATAAAACATTCTGCGCTCCTCCTCAATGTCCTCGTCAAGCACAGCCTTTTTATGTGGAATCACCGACTCATTTACATCTGCCAAAAACACGGCTTCATATTCCAGACCCTTGGAAGCATGAAGTGTTGACAGCATCACCGCATCCTCCTCCACGGCATGCTTTTCCTGCTGCCTTAGTTCTTCGCGATATTCCTCAATATGACAAAACCACTCTCCTGCGTCAGCAAAGCCCTCCGCGCTCTCCTGAAGCTCGTCCAGCACAGAAAACAATTCCTCCGCGCCGATATTCTTTGACTCAGCATACTCTCTCAGATAATCCTCATATCCCACCGCCCGACGAATATAGCTGATCGCCGCATAAGGTGGCATATCCTTTATAAACTGAATGTCCTCCTTAAGCTTCTCGATTCTATCTGCCATCCAATTCTTATCCTCATAATAAGTGAGCAATCTCTCAAACGAGATCTGTGGTGTATCCAGACAATCCCTGCTGATATAACGCTTAGGTCGGTTGATAATTTTAAGAAAATTTGCCCTCTCTCTAGAGCCCTCAGCAATTTCTATGTAAGCGCGAATATCTTTGCTGATCCAATGATCAAAAATATCCGGCAAGCTCTCCTTTAAGCGAAACGGAATATTATATTCCATCAAATACTCCACCAACAATCTCGCGTCAGTGTTGGTTCTGAACAATACAGCGATATCAGACCACGCAAGTCCCATCGCCTGATAACTTCGAATCCTTTTTGCAAGCTCCTTATTCTGCGTGGACGGATTTGCAAAAGCGCGCACCTCCACGGGCTCACCCAGCTCATTGTCTGTATGTATCTGTTTTGGAAAACGCTTTCTATTGCATCCAATCACGCGTCCCGCCGCATCGACAATCGACTTGGTGGAACGATAATTTTTCTCCAGCACAATCCTCACTGCACCGGGATACTGCTTTTCGAACCCCAGCATAATCTCTGGCTTCGCTCCCCGAAACCGATAGATGGACTGATCGTCATCACCGACCACAAAAAGATTCCTCTCCTCCCCGGCAAGGAGCCTCACAATATCATACTGTGTTTTATTGATATCCTGAAATTCATCTATCAAAATATAGCTGTATTTCTTCTGCCATGCAGATAAAATATCAGCGCGCTTTGAAAAAAGCTCATATGTCATTACCAGCATATCATCAAAATCTATGTATCCCCCACTCCGAAGCTTTTTCTCATAACCCTTTAAAAAATATAAAAAAACTTCCTTTGAACATGTCTTGGGATAATAATACTCCAAGGAAAGCCTCTCGCCCTTCACAAGACTTATCTCACCCTGAATTCCTGCAAGCAGCTCCTTCTCGTCCTCTGCGTCCAGCTTGTACTCCCGCATAATCTCGCGAAGCCACGAAAAAACCTGATCTTGGCGCACAATATTAGAGCCGTCCAAACGGTATGCATATTTTAGGATCTTAAAGAAGACTGCGTGAAAGGTTCCAAAGGATACCGAAAGATTTTTCCCTGTCAGACGGACAAAACGCTCCTTCATCTCCGCTGCCGCTGCCTTAGTGAAGGTGACAACCAAGATATTAGAAGGATTCACACCACAGTCCTCAATTAATTTCTTTGTCCTGTGAGTGATGACAAGAGTTTTTCCAGAACCGGGACCTGCAAGCACCAGCGCAGGTCCCTTATTATGATTGATTGCTTGAAGCTGAGAGGAATTAAAGCTCATGAGAAAGCCTCTGTATGCCAATGCGGATTCGGCGCAGGGACTCTTCCTTTCCAAGTAACTCCATCAGCTCTGTCGCGCCTCCCGGCGTAGACTGTTTGCCGGAAACCGCCGTTCGAAGTGGCCACAGCACATAACCATTTTTCAAACCGTTCTCTGAAATATAGCCAGAAATCGCTGTATACAGTGCATCATTCGAATAATCCTCCTGTTGCTCTAACAGCGGAAGAATACCCTTTAACACCTCCAGTGAGGTCTCCTCATTTGTTTTCATTTTCTTATGTGTATACATTGTTGTATCATATTCGGGAAGCACGTCAATAAAATCCACTTGATCTTTTATATCAGGAAGGATCTCTATGCGTGTCTTAATCATCTCCGCCAGCTTTTTCTTATCAACATCTCTATGAATATATTCTTCAAGATATGGCTTGGCCATCTTATAAAAGACGTCAAAATCCATAGCCTTCAGATATTCTCCGTTCATCCATTTTAGCTTGACAATATCAAATACCGCCGGCGACTTACTGATGCGGCGATAATTAAATTCCTTCACCAGCTCCTCCAAGGAAAAAATTTCCCTGTTATCCTCTGGACTCCAGCCAAGCAGAGCAATATAATTGACGATCGCCTCAGAAAGAAATCCCTGCTCAATCAGATTCTCAAAAGAAGCATCCCCATTTCTCTTCGCCATTTTTTTGTGGTCTGTACCTGTGATCAGAGGAAGATGAATATAGATCGGAGGCTCCCAGCCAAATGCCATATAGAGCCTCTGATACTTCGGGGAGGAGGACAGATACTCATTTCCTCTCACCACGTGTGAGATCTCCATCAAATGATCATCCACCACATTAGCAAAATTATAGGTTGGATAGCCGTCTGACTTAATTAAAACCATATCATCCAGCTCAGAATTTTCAACAGAAATATCTCCATATAACTCATCATGGAAGGTTGTCCTTCCCTCCTTTGGATTATTCTGCCGAATGACAAACGGCGTGCCCGCCGCAAGCTTCTCCTCCACCTCTTCCTTTGTCAGCCCAAGACAATGCTTATCATAGATGCTTATCTCCTTGCCCTCCACAACCTCTGTCTTTAACGTAGCCAAACGCTCTTTATCACAAAAGCAGTAGTATGCCTCTCCCTTATCAATAAGCTCCTTCGCATACTTCATATATATGCCGGTCTTCTGCCGCTCACTCTGCACATAGGGTCCATAACCCTTGTCCTTATCCGGGCCTTCATCATGCGCCAGTCCTGCTCTGCCAAGCGTGCGGTAGATAATTTCTGTCGCTCCCTCCACATACCGTTCTTGATCTGTATCCTCTATTCTTAAAATAAAATCTCCGCCCTCATGCTTTGCAATCAAGTACTCATACAAAGCTGACCGCAGATTTCCAACATGCATCTTTCCAGTTGGACTCGGCGCGTATCTTACTCTTATTTTACCCATCTTTTCCTCCTTATTGCACTTTCATTAATAACATTAATCCGATTATATATCAGCCCAACAAGAAAAACAAGATATTTTTCAATTCTCCTATTTTATAAAATACTGTGTTATCCATTTCACAAAAGGAGCCATATCACCAGCCCGCTTTTCCTTGCTTTTTTGCTTATTTTCTCCTATAATAGAATCAACAAAGTGAATATTCAAAAAGGCGGTGATTCTATGGCATATGATGTTCTAAGAAATTCAATTCTCAATCATAACAGTATCGTATTTATGAGCGGCATCAGCTTCACACGTGAGCTTGGGATTCCCTATTTTACAGATGTGTCAGAAGCCTATGATGTCGAGCAGACCTATCGGTATTCACCGGAGGATCTGTTTAGCTCGGCGTTCTACAGCACCCGCCCGGATCTGTTCTTCCGGTATTACCGTAATCGGGTACTGCACCTTGACATAAAGCCAAATGACGCTTATTATGCTCTGGTACGTTTAGAGCGGGCCGGAAAGCTGAAAGCTATTATCACGCGAAATATTTATGGCATACACCGCCTTGCCGGAAATCAAAAAGTTATCGAATTATACGGCAACGTCCATTTTAATACATGCATCCGCTGTGGCGCCTCCTACCCTGCCTCATATATAAAGGAAAGCCACGGCATCCCAAAATGTGAGCGCTGTCAGGGTGCCATCCGCCCCGGCGTCAGTTTTTATGGAGATATGATTGACAATGGCCGCGTCACGGCTGCTGCTGATGCCATCTCCCACGCTGATATGCTAATTATTGGCGGCACACATCTGGACTCATACCTTGCCAAGCGCTTTTTGCAATACTTCGAGGGCAAAGAATTGGTTTTAATTAATTCAGAAAAGCACTATTCCGATCGAAGAGCTTCCATTACTATCTACGATACTTTAAGCAATGTGCTTCCACAGGTCATTCCATAACTGGCATGGTCAAATAATCGTTCATTGGCTATTTTGAAATATCCACTCCTGTGTATAATTTATAAATAAAACAAATGATACACAGGAGGTTTTATAATGAAATCATTAGAACTAAGTAAATCAGATCAACATACCCTAACCAAAAAGCTTGCACAGGCGGCATTGTGCACTGCGCTCTGTTATATTGGTTTTACCTTTTTTAAGATTGATATTCCAGTGGGCACAGAAAAGACCGCCTTTCATCTGGGCAATGTATTTTGTGTACTCGCTGCCCTTCTGACTGGCGGTCTATATGGGGGACTTGCCGGTGCAATCGGTATGACCATCGCTGATCTAACCACCGGTTATGTCACCAGCGCACCGAAAACCTTTTTCTTAAAGCTTTGCATTGGACTGATAGTTGGATTTGTAGCACATAAGCTCTGTAAGCTGAACCAGAACGATCACTCCCCGCGCTATACTGCAGTGGTCACTGTACTCTCAGCGACGGCAGGAATGGTATTTAATATTATCGCCGATCCAATTGTAGGATATTTCTATAAAACTTATATACTGGGCGTGCCTCAGGATCTGTCCGCAGCACTGGCAAAAATTGGAGCTATCACCACCTCTGTCAACGCTGTGCTTGCCGTGGTAGTAGCATCCATTCTCTACCTTGCACTCCGCCCAGCACTTAAGAAAGCAAATCTGCTGTAAACCTTCTACAAGCCAATTAAGATGGTTCCGCTTCTGGGAGCAGCCATGTACTCCTTCTGGTCTTCCAGAAGGAGCTTTTCATTTAAGAAATCTCCCTTTCCCTCACCTGTGCACAGAAGCTTATGCCAAGACTTTCCCTTTGGAAGCTTCGGAAGCGCCAAGATGTGTTCCTCCCAGTGAGAATTAAATGCTAAATAAAAGAAATTATCCGGCTTTTCTCCTATATATCTCGCATATTCCCCACAATACATAATGCCAAAATGCCTGCTGTAGGTATCAGGCTCTGGATACCATGCACGCGTCCCGTGACAAGAAATATCAGGGTATCCATTTTTTCCGTAATCCATATTTCTGAGAGGGCTTGGCATATGAAAGATCCGATGCTTTTTTCGAAAAGCGATCAGCTCTTTGGTAAAGGCAAGCAGGGAAGCTCTATTCTGATTCAGGTTCCAGTTTATCCACGAGATCTCATTGTCCTGACACCATGCATTATTATTTCCACCCTTGGTCCTGCCAAACTCATCTCCTGCCAAGAGCATCGGTATCCCTTGACTTAAAAATACCAGAAGCAGTCCATTCCTCATCTGCCTATGTCTGCGCTCTAACACCTTACGTCTTCTGGACTCTCCTTCCTCCCCACAATTCCAGCTATAATTGTACGCCCTTCCGTCTTGATTATCCTCTCCATTCTTCTCATTATGTTTTTTTTCATAGGTGACACTATCGTAAAGTGTCAGGCTGTCATGGTTGGCGATATAGTTCACCACCGTATGTCCTTGAAAATTCAAACTTATGCGATAAATGAGCGGCTGAATCTGCCCGTCGTCTCCTTTTAGGAATTTTCTAGCCTCCACCATAAATCCATCATGAAATTCCGCCAGATGCTTTCTCTCATTCTCCGCCTGCAAAGCGTTGTCGTCCCACCACAAGCCAAAAAGCTTTGTGGAGGCCAGCAGCGGATCTTCTGAAAGCACCTGCATTGGAGCCACATCCGAATTAATATGAAAACCATCCACATGATAAGAAAGCACCCAATAACGCAGACATTCCAGAATAAATTCCTTCCTTGTCCCCGGAACAAAATAAAACTCCATACAAAGCTCTATTCCATTTCTGTGAAGCTCCTTAACCAATTCTTTAAACTCTGTGTATGCCTCCTTATGTCCAGCATAGGACGCCTTTGGAGAAAAATAATAAGCCTTCGTATATCCCCAATAATTAACACAAGAAGATACTGCAACAGGCTCACCAGAACTTATCTCCTCGGCTTCTGCTATCTCCTCAAATTCATATGCCGGCAACAGTTCTATCATCGTGATGCCAAGCTCCTTAAAATATGGAATTTTCTCCTGTATTCCCGCAAAGGTTCCCTTTGCCTTAACATGTGAAGAAGAGTGTTTTGTAAATCCCCTAACGTGAAGCCGATATAAAATGGTATCCTCCATCGGCGTACCTAGCGGTTTGTCTCCCTCCCAGTCAAAATCATCGGTAAAGCAGAGCGCGCAGCTCTCCTTCTCCGCCCTTTTTCCAAACTTCTCCCTGTCTGATAGATATCTGGCATAACAGTCCGTCTGTACCTTACTGCCAATCTGAAAATTATAAGCAAACTTATCCGGCAGTCCCTCCACCTTCATACATATAATTCTGCCTGTCCTTCCAGACTCTGGAAATGGCAGGGCTGCTATCAACTTTTTTTTCTTCTTGGCTGTCTTTCCGTATATTAATAATTTCACTGGCTCCGACTCTGGAGCCTGTACAGAAACATTGACGCCGTCCGATTCTCTGGTCAATCCCATGGGGAACGGGTGACCTTCCTTAATGTTGTAATTATTGTCGTCAAATTCTCTCGTCATCGTTCCTCACAATCTGCTTATCTATTCTATTATCAATTCTATCGGGCAATGATCCGATCCTTGGATCTCCGATCGGACTTTTGCATCTCTCAAACGCCCCTCCATCGATTTCGAAGCGCAAAAATAATCAATGCGCCATCCCACATTTCTCACCCTTGCTTGGCGCATATATGACCACCATGTATAACATTCTGCCTTATCAGGATAAAAATAGCGGAAGGTGTCGATAAAGCCACTCTCCAGAAGGCTTATAAATTTCCCCCGCTCTTCATCGGTAAATCCTGAATTTTTGTGATTCATATCTGGATTTTTCAAATCAATATCCTGATGTGCCACATTCATATCTCCGCAGACAATTACCCCCTTTTTCTCTGTAAGCCCTGTCAGGTACGCACGGAAGGAATCCTCCCACTGCATCCGGTAAGCAAGACGCGTGAGATCTCTTTTTGAATTTGGCGTGTACACAGTCACTAGGTAGAAATCGTCATATTCCAGAGTGATAACTCTTCCCTCCGTGTCATGTTCCAACACACCTATCCCAAACGTCTCCGACACAGGCTTTCTCTTAGTAAAAACAGCAGTGCCCGAATATCCCTTCTTCACTGCATAGTTCCAATACTGCCAATAACCGGGCAGATCCATGGTAATCTGTCCTTCTTGCAATTTACTTTCCTGAATACAGAAAATATCTGCATCCTCCTGCAGGAAAAAATTCATAAATCCCTTTTCCACACAGGCTCTAAGTCCGTTTACATTCCATGAAATTAATTTCATGTCTTCCCTGCCCTCTGTCATTCATGTACTTGCTTTCTATTATACCTAAAGAATATTTATTTTTCAACCTTTCCCACAAGGAATTTCACAGCAATCGCAATTATTAAATTCCCTTGTATAAAATTATACATAAAAAAGACACCTCTTTATAAAAAGTGCCCCTTTTATCCATTCTTATTCTTACTTTTCTTGTCTACAGATTTTAAAAGATATTTTTTATAAAATATATTTATATAATTTATCCTGAATTATTCACGGCTACGCCGTGAAAGTGGCTGAAAGCCATATGGTTA
>CAJUOO010000028.1 GCA_910588535.1 uncultured Lachnospiraceae bacterium
GACCGCTACGACATCCGCTTTGACCTTGCCAGCTATTACGGCGGGCTGCATTGCGAGGAATGTTTCGACGTGTTCACACGCAGCAAGTGGAAGCCGACCCGGATTGAATACAGCGACTACTGGTATCTTGTCGGTATCAGAGCCGACGACCTTAACGGGCTGCGGGTGCGTATCTGACAGGATATGGAGCGATAACAAGTAAGGCGGCGGGATAGTCAATGCCTGTCACCGCCGCCCTGTTTTGGACTTTTATTGAACCGATAAACCGGAATCTGTCGATGTGTTTGCTTTGTCTAAATACACAAAGATTTTATACGTTCCGACAAAGTTATCACACTTAGCGACCAATGTATATGTGGTGGAACGTTCAAGTATAAAATAGGTCGCCAACTCTTTTGCATTATCCAAGGTATAAACAGCATTACCATCTGAATCGTACAAGGTCATGTCCAAATTTCCGCTGATAACATTCGATTCAAAAACAAACTTTATCCTATTGCCTGCTTCTCCTACGAAAGAAATGTCAGATGATGCGGTGACTTGCTTTGAATACTCATTGCTCATGTTACCTAATACTGTAGGTCGGGTCAGCAGATAAAAGCTGATAATTCCTACTGCCACAACGAGGATAAAACTGATGAGGATGATATATTTCTTTTTCATGCCATTATCCTTTCAAGTCTTAATTTACCAATCTATGGTAAAAGAATTATACCACATCCAATTACGAAAAGCAATCCGCCTTATACCCGTCACATATAACTTTTATTTTCATGGCATATACCTTTCATTTCATCATTTCTCCAAAGACAGAGCCTTCGTATACCGCACCATTTTTAGGACTACATAAAATGCAACCAGTAATTCAGTAACCGGCATCGCAAACCAAACCGCATCTGCCACAGCCGGAAGGATATAGATTAACATCCCGCTGACCACAGCACCCATGGCAACAGAAACAACGAAAGAAGCCATCGGTTTCATCAACGTCTGAAAATAGTAAGTAGAAAAAATATTAAGCGGAAGCAACAGGAAAGAAATACCATAACTGCAAATAATACATGGGGCAATAGCCAGGATTTCCTCCGTTGGCGTCATAAAAATTCGGACAAAGAAATTAGGGACAAAAACAGCAAGCGCCGTCCAAATCACCCCAAACACCGCCGCCGTCCCTAATGCATATTTCAAAATCTGAACAATCCGTTTCCCTTTTCCTGCACCAAAATTCGCAGAGAGCATCGGCTGGGATGCCTGACCGATGCTGTAAGCACAGCACTGGACAAACGTGCTGATATTGATGATGATGCCATAGACTGCCAGCGCATCCGTTCCCAGATATTTTAAAATCTGCCTGTTAAACAGCATTGTAAGAATCCCCATCGCCACATCAATAAAAAACGTGGAAAAACCGGTGATACCAATAGACTTCAGAATGAAAAACAATTCCACAGGCTTTACAAGCCTTAAAGTATTCTTTTTACTGCAAAAATGCGTCAGCATTACCAGCAAGGAAAAAACAGACCCAATGGCAGTTGCAAGACCTGCGCCCATGATTCCCATCCCCAGCACAAACACAAAGAGGTAATCTCCAAATACATTAAAGATTCCGCCAAATAACACCGCCATCGTTGCAAGAGCAGGATTCCCATCGTTGCGCAGAAAAGCTGACATAAGCTGTGTAAACAGGAAACTTGGCACTACAAATTTAACTGGAAACAGATAACTCCTTGCCAGCGGGAGCAGTGTTTCCTACGCTCCGAACAGCCGCAGCAGCTCCACGTCAAAAAAGACCACCGCCAGCCATGCAAGAGCAGCCAGAACCGCCGCCCCGATAACCGCAGCAGTAAAGTATTCATTAGACTTTTTCTGATTCTGTTCAGATTCTCCGCGCAATGTAGTAAAAAGCACAGAACCACCGATTCCCATAAGCAACCCAAGACTGTATATGATATTCCAAACAGGGGTAACCACAGCCAGTGCTGCCGTGCCTTCCGGCCCCTGATACTGTCCGACCATCGCCATATCCACTGCACCGTAAATGGACGAAATCAGCGCGCTTCCGAATGCCGCGGCCAGATATTTAAAATACATTGGTTTGATTTTACTTGTAAGCAAATCCATTTGTTTCCTCCTCCTGATCTCTTTTTGCTTTCCAAAAGTAAAAAAGCCGGATAAAGAACAGACTTTTCAATCTGTGCCTTATCCAGCATATCACTTCCACCGAGCAATATACCCTCCGAGCAAGCTGCCTGCATTATATAAAAAGCAGAATTATTCCATTTTCTTTCCCATTAAAATAACACCGTTTTCCCTTTCAAACCCGTGCTTTCCATAAAACTTCGGAAGAATTCCTTCATTTGCGGTAATCAGGTTTACGCCTTTTATTCCGCGTTCTTCCATCTCCGCAAGACAGCGTTCCAAAAGTTTTGTTGCAATACCTTTTCTCTGGTAATCCGGCAAAACCGCAAGGTCATTGACCTCAAAAACCCTTCCATAATGAAACAGCATCGTACTGCCCAAAATGAACCCTGCTACTCTGCCATCCGACAAGCACTCCAATCCATAGGATTGTTTTGATTCTAAAATTTCACTGACATGGAGTATCGCATCTTCTATCGTCCAACAATCATTCCATGGTTCGCCGGAAAATGCTTTTGCATATACTTCCCCGTATTCCCGAATATGTTCCAATGAACAGCGTTTTATAATATAACTTCCCATATCAATAATCCCTCCCTACCACTCACCAACCAACGGACGCGGAATATACCACCATTTTTCAAAATCCAATTGATAGCGTCCGCTGACCACGCTTATATCAGAATCGTGCTTCCATTTTGTCCACAGACAGACCCATAACGTTCTCTTCCCCACAATTTCCCTCCGCCCTCCCTAAAGAAAAAATGCCGGATAAAGAACAGACTTTTCAATCTGCGCCTTATCCAGCACATTACTTCCACTGAGCAATACACCCTCCGAGCTAATAATAATTATATTATTAAAAACAGAGATGTTTGTCAAGCTGATTTAACAATAAAATATTAAAACTTTTCCTTGACATTTATTAAACAGGTAGTATAATATCGGATTGTATGTCGGAGGGTACAGTCTGCCAAAACACCATTTCAGCAGGCTATACCAGACAAGAGGGTTTTATTCTTTGCAGCCTTCGGAGGGTAGTAAGCCAGACAAGACAATTGTTTTTACAGTTGTCTTGTCTTTTTTTATGCACAGCCCCATACAGGGGAATTATGCCGCTAAGGCAGCGCATAAGGCACGGCGGGTAGAAGAAGACTTTTCCTTTACTCGATGCATGAGCAAGTGCAAAGAAAATTTTTCATTTACAGGGAGGTAATTACATTGCAGTTGAAACAAAATAAAGATTTTAAGATATTTTTGAAATATCTCATTCCCAGTATGCTTTCGATGGCACTTATGGCTGTCTATACATTTACCGACACATTTGTTGTCGGCAGGAAACTTGGTGCAATTGCACTTGGCGCTATGGGAATCTGCACACCCGTTCTTACAGTCACTTACGCTTTAGGTTTTTTATACGGAATGGGCGGCGGAGTACTCTATTCCATCGACAAAGGGAAAAAAGATACCGGCCATGCAAACAAAATATTCACTACCTCATTCATGATGCTTCTTGTTACAGGGCTTTTGATAATGGCAGCGGGCAATCTGTTCATTTGGCCGCTCTCACATTTTCTCGGTGCGGACAAAGAAAATATCGCTTATGTAATCCCTTACCTGCGTTGCATTGTTTCTTATGCCCCGGGATTCATGTTGGATGTGTTTCTTATGACATATATAAAAAATGACGGGCATCCGAATGTCGCCATGGTTGCAACAGTAACAGGCACTGTACTTAATATCATACTTGACTGCATTTTTGTATTCATATTTAAGTGGGGAATGTTCGGAGCTGCGTTTGCTACATGTATAGGTTCTGGAAGCTGTTCAGCTATCAGCATCTTTTACATCTTAAAAAAGCACCTAAATCTCATCCCCTGCATAAAGAACATGTGCGGGAACCTGATACTGAGAATACTGCGGGCGGGATTCAGTGTATTTGTCCTTGAATGTTCCTCCGGTATCGTAACCTTTGTTTTTATTTTTCAGGCAACAAAATTTTACGGGACAATAGGCGCATCCATTTATACGGTTATTATGAATTGGACGCTTATTTGTTTTAACCTCATAATGGGCATTGCCCAGTCAGTCCAGCCACTGATCAGCATAAGCTGTGGTGAACAGAATCATAAAAGAGCGCATACATTCCGTAAGTATGCCCTTAACTCATCCCTTGCAGCCGGGGTGCTGTTTTTATTGATAGGATACACATTAACCGAGCCGCTTATTGCCGTTTTTTCTAAAGATACACCAGAATTGATACGGCAGGCAGCAGAATGCTTCAGGCTTTATCTTCCGGCATATTTTATCATGGGAATCAGTATTTCAATCGGAATCTATTTCCATGCAATAGAAGCATCCGCAAAATCCCTTGTTGTTATGCTTATGCGCGGCATTATAATGCCTGTTACATCTGCTTTTGTCCTTCCGCTTTTTTTAGATAAAGCAGGATTATGGATTTCTGTCCCGTTTGCAGAACTTACCGTTGCCGTCATTGCTGGCTTATTCCTGATATATTCAGACAAGCATGAAACCGCCCAAATAACCAAAAATGAAAACACACCTCTTGATACAGGCGAAAAACAGCTTATTATTACAATAAGCCGCGAATTTGGATCTGGAGGACGTATTATTGGTCGTGAAATTGCTGCAAAGCTGGGCATTCCTGTATATGACAAAGAAGTGCCGGAATTAGCAGCGCTTCAAACCGGACTGCCTTCAGAAACAATGCACGGAGCGGAAGATAAAAACATATATCCGTTTGGTCTCTACACAAAAGGGCATTACACCCCGATTCCTAACCGTATTTTTCTTGCGCAATGCAAAGTAATAACAGAACTTGCCGAAAAGGGGGCTTGTGTTATTATCGGACGCTGTGCTGACTATGTTCTGCGCAGTAAATTTCCTACTCTCAATATCTTCATACATGCGCCTCTCGAAATGCGCATTAAACGTATTATGGAATATGACGGATGCACCGAAAAGCAGGCAGTCCAAAAAATTATTGAAAGCGATAAGGCAAGAGCCGGATACCATGATTTTTTTACACATTCTGAATGGGGCAAAGTCCAGAATTATGATTTAACTTTAAATAGCACCCTTGGATTGGAAACTTCCGTCAAAATGGTACTTGACGCTGCCAGCCAAAAAGAAATCGATCGGAATTATTTATAATAGCCTGTCATTCCTCTGTCAAAAATCAAAAAGCATAAGGGTTTACTTGGATAACCCACAAAGCCATTATGTCATTTTAAGAATATAATTTATCCGAGAAACTTTTCAAATGCCAATAATACTGGCTCTCAAAAATTGTTCTCGGATAAATTTACTACAGTTTTCATTTCATTTAGTTAAACCTGCCATAAACTGATATTCTCCTTCTCCCATATTAAAAAGGACTGCATCTCGCAATCCTCTTGCACCAGTGTGTTCCTGCCCTGTATTTTGTTTGATGTACCTATAACTGGCACGCTATATCAATCGCTGTCTGTAAGCAGACTTTATAAAAACCTTGCAAATCATTTGAAAGAGAAACTTCTGCCGGAGCATCATCCAAACCTATCGCTCGCAAGACATGGGAAAAGACTTGCGAAAATGAAATACGATAAGGAACATAAGGACAGCTTATCAAAGTACCCTGAATCAAAGGAGCGTATGCAGAGCCTTTGTTTTGCCCTTTTTTAATTTATTTCTCTTTATCTTCGAGCAATGGCTTTTCCACCGCGCTTATCAACTTCTGATAAAGCTCTGGATACTCTTTTTTTACATTGACGGGCTTTAAATTCCTCCCTACCAGTGCGTGTATTGTCTTACCTACATTGATCGGCGTCTCATCATTTTCCCGATAGATCACATATTCAATCTCAAGCTTTGCCCCTGTCACCTTTTTAAGCTCCGCCTGAACAATTAAGTGATCTTCATAATATGCTGCACTGATATATTTGCTGTACAGCTCTACCAGAGGCATGATCAGTCCCTGCTGCTCTATCTCTGTGTAGGTCATGCCCATCTTCTTGATAAGCTCCGTTCTTGCTACTTCATACCAGATGGAATAATTGGAATGATGTGCGATTCCCATCTGGTCTGTCTCCGCATATCGAACCACAATATGACTTCTTGCTACCATACTCTCCCTACTTTCTCACAATCTACTCTTATCTTTCTTTTTATTACTTTATGTTATACACGAAATACTACACATACGTAACCATTCACTTTTATTATGATGTTCTGCTATCCCTGAGAATATCCCCGCAAAAATGTACCCAGCTTATCCATCGCCTGCTTAAGCTCCTCCACTCTCGGCAGATAGACAATGCGGAAATGATCTGGCTGTTTCCAGTTAAAACCGCCTCCGTGAACCAACAGCACCTTCTGCTGTCTCAAAAAATCCAACACAAATTTTTCATCATCATAGATTCGATATTTTTCTGTATCGATTCGAGGAAAGATATAAAAGGCGGCTTTGGGCTTTACGGCGGAGATGCCGGGGATTGCATTGAGCGCCCGGTAGATATATTCCCTCTGTTCATAGATGCGCCCGCCGGGCAGCAGAAGCTCATCTGAGCTCTGGTATCCGCCCAGCGCTGTCTGAATAATAGACTGTGCGGGGACATTTGCACACAGGCGCATGGAGGAAAGCATATTCAGACCTTCAATGTATCCTCTCGCCGCCCTCTTATCCCCGCTCAGACACATCCAGCCACTGCGAAAGCCTGCCACACGATGTGATTTTGACAGCCCGTTAAAGGTGACACACAGCATGTCTGGAGCAAGTGAAGCGATGGAGATATGCGTAAGCCCATCCATCACCAGCCTGTCATAGATCTCATCAGAGAAAATGATTAATTCATGCTGTCTTGCTATCTCCACCAACTCCAGAAGAATTTCCTTTGGATATAGCGCTCCTGTTGGATTATTGGGATTTATTATCACGATTCCCTTGGTTCTGTCGGTTATCTTTTCTCGAATATCTGACAGATCTGGATACCACTCTGCCTGTTCATCACAGATATAGTGCACTGGGCGCCCGCCTGCCAGATTGGCCGCTGCCGTCCAAAGTGGATAATCAGGAGATGGGATCAAAATCTCATCGCCATCATTTAAAAGCCCCTGCATCGCCATCACAATAAGCTCGCTCACACCGTTGCCTATATAGATATCGTCAATCCCGACATTGGGCAACTTCTTTAGCTGTGCATACTGCATCACAGCTTTTCTAGCAGAAAAGATTCCCTTCGAATCCGAATACCCTTGTGATTCTCTAAGATTGTAAGCCATATCCTGTATAATCTCCTCCGGCGCATCGAATCCAAAAGGAGCAGGATTGCCGATATTCAGCTTAAGAATCTCCATATTGTTTGCGATCATGCGGTTTGCCTCATCCACCACAGGCCCGCGCACATCGTAGCACACATTCTCCAGCTTATTCGATTTGTCAAATGTTCTCATATGTGTACCTCCATTATACTGTCATTTCAAAGTTGTAACTGGCTATCTTGTCTTTACAACTTTTCTCGAATTTGTGCTGTCAGCTCCCCAATTTTTGTGAGAAGCTCCTCGTCTCTCTCCAGCTTATATGCATCAATAAGACTGTCAATCTGCCCCGCAAGCTGCTTCACCTGAAGAAATCGCTCCAAAAGCCTAAGCTTCCTCTCATATTCCTCCAAGATATTATTACAGCGCCTTATCAGATCATGCACTCCCTGTCTGCTGATGCCTCTATCCTGAGCGATCTCGGAGAGAGAATAGTCATTCAATACCACATCCTCATAGATCTGCTTCTGATGTTCCGTGAGAAGCTCACCATAAAAATCATACAATAGTGCCTGCTTCACAATTCTCTCCACCTAGCCGCCACCCTTTCCTATCGCTCGCTTTCAGCTTTAATATATACTCTTTGACTGTACCACCTTGGGCCGGTATCCACTCTCCTCCAAAGCGTTCACTATCTGTTCTTTGTGCTCCAGACCAAATGCCTCCAATGTAATGCGAAGCTCCACCGCAGCATTTCTGTTAATGCTGACAAACTGATTGTGCTCAAGCTTTATCACATTTCCCTGCATCTTTGCGATCACTTGAGAAACCTTCACCAGTTCACCCGGCTTATCAGGAAGAAGTACAGAGACGGTGAAAATTCTGCCTCTTTGGATCAATCCATTCTGTACCACAGAGGACATGGTAATCACATCCATATTTCCTCCGCTTAAAATGGAAACTATTTTCTTATTTCCCGGCTCTATCTGCTTTAATGCCGCCACGGTGAGAAGACCAGAATTTTCTACAATCATCTTATGGTTCTCCACCATATCAAGAAAGCATACAATGAGATCTTCATCCTTGACAGTGAGAATCCCGTCCAGATTTTTCTGGATATAGGGGAAGATCTTGCTCCCCGGCGTCTTTACCGCCGTGCCATCCGCAATGGTGTTCACGCCGTTCAGTGTCACCACCTCCCCCTTCTCCAATGATGCCTTCATACAGCTTGCTCCCTCCGGCTCCACGCCAAATACATGAATATTGGGATTAAGAAGCTTTGCCAAGGTAGAAACACCTGCTGCCAGACCGCCGCCGCCAATGGGAACCAATATATAATCCACAGTCGGAAGCTCTTTAAAGATCTCCATGGCGATCGTTCCCTGTCCGGTCGCAACCTCCGGGTCATCAAATGGATGAATAAAGGTCAGCCCTTTCTCCTCTGCAAGCTGCAGTGCATACTCGCATGATTCATCATAGACATTTCCATACAGCACCACCTCGGCGCCATAGCTTTTGGTGCGGTTGACCTTAATTAGAGGTGTGGTTGTCGGCATGACAATGGTAGCTTTCAGACCATAGCACTTTGCCGCATAGGCAACCCCCTGCGCATGATTTCCTGCCGAGGCAGTTATCAATCCTTTCTCCTTCTCCTCCTGCGACAATGTACTTATCTTATAATAGGCACCGCGCACCTTGTAAGCACCGGTAAACTGCATATTTTCCGGCTTTAAATACACTCTGTTTCCCGTGAGCTCAGAAAAATAATTGCTGTAGGCAAGCTTTGTCTCCTGCGTCACATGTTTCACAATCTCACTGGCTTCCTCAAATTTCTCCAGCGTCATCTTTTCTTCCATCTTCCTTGTCCTTTCTCGTGCTGCGCCTATCTGTGCGCTTCTTGTCTGGTAAAAATAAACATTCTATTTTTCACTTTTGTCAAACAGTGCATTTACAAACTCATCTGCATCAAATTTCTGCAGATCGTCTATTTTTTCTCCAATTCCAATATATTTTACCGGCACACCATATTCTGCCTGAATCGCCACGGCAATACCTCCCTTTGCAGTTCCATCAAGCTTTGTCAATATAATGCCGGACACCTCTGATACTTCCTTAAACTGCCTTAGCTGCGCAAGTGCATTTTGTCCGGTGGTGCCGTCAAGTACAATTAGATTTTCCCGATAAGCCTCCGGGTACTCCCTGCTTATTACGCGGTCAATCTTCTTTAGCTCCTCCATCAGATTCTTTTTATTGTGAAGCCTTCCCGCTGTATCGCAGATCAGCACATCAGCATGTCTGGACTTTGCCGCGGAAATGGCATCAAATATCACCGCCGCGGGATCTGATCCCTCCTTCTGCGCCACAATCTCCACACCAGCACGGTTCGCCCACTCGGTAAGCTGCTCAATAGCCGCCGCGCGAAATGTATCCGCCGCCGCCACAATCACCTTTTTCCCACTCTCCTTCAATCGCCCTGCAAGCTTTCCAACAGAGGTCGTCTTTCCCACTCCATTAACGCCAATCACAAGAATAATGGAGGTTCTATGCTCAAATTCATATGCATTGTCACCCAAGTGCATCTGTTCTTTAATGCTGTTGATCAAAAGCTCCTTGCAATCCACCGGATTTTTGATCTTTTGCTCCTTCACCTTCGCCTTCAGATTCTCCATAATGGACATCGTGGCATTGATGCCGATATCCCCCATAATTAAAGTTTCCTCCAGCTCATCATAAAAATCATCATCAATGCTAGAAAAGCCGTGAAAGATAGAATCCATCCCTGAGACAATATTGTCTCTTGTTTTTGACAGACCCTCAACCAGCCTTCCAAAAAATCCTTTCTTTCCCTCTGCCATTTTCATTCTCCTCCCTCGATATATTTGGAAATACCACTACACTGCTTTCTTCGGTGGTCCCTCAAGTGTCGCCTCAATCAGATCAACAGACACTAGCGTCGATACCCCCTTCTCCTGCATCGTGATGCCATAGAGGCGATCTGCCGCCGACATTGTACCTCTTCTGTGGGTAATCACTATAAATTGTGTATTTTTCGTAAGCTTATGCAAATATTTCGCAAATCTTCCCACATTCGAATCATCCAGCGCCGCCTCAATCTCATCCAGCAGGCAAAATGGGGATGGTTTGAGATTCTGGATGGCAAATAAAAGTGATATCGCTGTCAGCGCCTTCTCGCCGCCTGACAACTGCATCATATTCTGCAGCTTCTTGCCGGGTGGCTGGGAGATAATACGTATCCCTGCCTCCAGCACATCCTCATCCTCCACAAGCTCCAGTGTGCCCTTGCCCCCGCCAAACAGCTCCTTAAACACCCGATCAAATTCTATGCGGATCTCCTCAAATTTTTCCTGAAACTGCTGTCTCATGCCACTGTCCAGCTCTTCAATAATACGCAAAAGCGTCTCCTCCGCCATCTTAAGATCATCATGCTGCGTCCGCAAAAACTCATATCGCTCTGACACCTCTTTATAATCTTCAATGGCATTGACATTAACCGCCCCCAAAGCTTTTATCTCATTTTTGACAGATGCCGCCCGCTTCTTTAATTCTCCATTCTCCACAGCAGGCTGTGCGCGTTCTTCTCCCCACGCCTCTGCCTCACTTGGCGTCAGACCATATTCTTCCCACATATAACTGACAGAAGCATCCAGCACATCACAAAAACGTTCTTTCTGAGAAGTCAGCCGATACAGCTCCTTGTCAAGCATGGCGATATCTGACTGAAATCCCTCTCTTTTCTTAAGACTCTCCTTCTGAAGCAGAGCCTTCTCCTCCTTCTCCTTACTGTCCGTCTGAAGACAGCTCTCCTTCTGCGCCTGTTCCTCAAGATTTCTCTCTATCTCCCCACGCTTGTATTCTATCTTTTGTTTTTTCTGCATCACCTCAGCAAGAGAGGCTTCCTTATTCTCTGTCAACTGATGTATCTCTGAGAGCAGCTTTTCCTTCTCAAGAACAATGCGCTCTGCGTTCTCCTTAATAAAATCAACCTTCTGCGCTGCGTTGGCATAGGCGAGCCTAAGCGCCTCCGTGCGCTCCTTTTGCAGCCTCTCCTGCGCTCTCTCCTCCTCAAGCTTTTTATTCCAGCTCTGGCTGTCTGACTCTACCAGACTATTCTCCTTCTCAAGCGCATGAATCTGTTCCTCCTGCTCCTTTCTCCCTGCCCGAATATCCTCCATCTGCCTCTCAAGCTCTTGATTCTCTGCCACAGATTCCTTGTACTCAGACATCAGAGTCCCCAGCTCCTCCCTAGCATGAGTCAAGCTTACATCCGCTGTATTCTGAAGCAGATATTTCTCCTGAAGTTCCTTTTTGAGCTGTTCCAGCTCCTCTCTATTTTTTCCGTTCCTCGCGCGGTTTGTCTCTATCTGGTCCCTCGCATCCTGATAGGACTTTAAAAGTCCCTCCACCCTCCGCTCAAGCTCCTCTATCTCACGGCGCCTTCCAAGCAGATTTCCACTATTTTTAAATGCTCCTCCTGTAAGAGAACCCCCCGCATTGAGAAGTTCTCCCTCCAAGGTGACAATTCTAAGACTATAATGATACTTTCTGGCAAGTGCAAGTGCATGATCAATCTGATCTGCCACCACCACTCTGCCTAACAGATATTCTGAAAGCTCCTTGTATTCTCTGTCAACCTGTATCAGCTCACTGGCAAGACCTATCACCCCCGGCTCACGAAGCACCGCCGCATTTTGAAAGGGACTGCGGTTCTTCACCGCTGCAAGCGGGAGGAAGGTGGCGCGCCCATATTTATTTTTCTTTAAAAATTCTATAAGCTCCTTTGCCGTCTGCTCGGTGTCAGTGACAATATTTTGAATATTTCCGCCCAGAGCTGTCTCGATCGCCGTCTCATATTTCTTCTCTGTCTTGATAATATCTGCCACCACACCGACAATTCCGCTTATGGATGCCTTTTGCTCCATCACCTTGCGGATACTGCTGCCATAGCCGTCATAGCGCTCTGTCAGGCTTACCAACGCCTCCAGTCTGGATTTCTCAGCATGATACCTCTGCTGGCAGTCATTCCTTTTTTTCTCCAGCACAAGATTGTCATTGTGCATCTTAAGAATCTGCTCCTCAAGCCCCTTTTGTTTTTCCTCTCCTCTGGCAAGCTCTTCTTGTAACTTCTCAAGCTTGTCCTCCAAATTTCCTATCTCCTCATTCTGCACTGACTGAGTACTCTTAAACTGAATCAGCTTTCTTGAAAGCTCTGCCTTCCGAATCTGTGCCTGCTCAAGCATCGCCTCATAGCGCTGTACTTTCGCCTTAATATCAGACTGCTCATTTAAGATATGAATCACACGATTTCTATTCTGCTCCACAAGCTGTACTCCATCTGCAATCCGCTGGCTAATTCTAGATAACTCTGCCTCTGCCTGTGAAAGCTCTGTCTCCGCCTGTGTGCACAGCTCTGACGTATTCTGCTCCTCTTTAAAAAGCTCCTCTTTCTGCCTCTGCTTCTCCTCCTGCTCCTTAGAAAGCTTCTCTATCCTCTGCGCAAAGTCCTCGTCCTGACTGGAAATATTATTGATCTGCTCCTCCAAAAGCCGAATCTCTCCCTCCAGCTTTTCTCTGCTCATCTGTAATCCAGTAATGCTGTCTCGAAGAGCCAGAAGCCCCGCTTCTCTTCCCTGAAGCTCCGTCTCCAGCTTATCATACTCTTCCTTTGCCTCCGCCTCCGATCGCTTCGCACCATCAAGCTGATCCCTCGCCGTCTTCTCCTTTCCAGAAAGCTCAGAAAGCTGCTGCTTAAGCTGCTTGGACTCAGACAGAAACATCGCGATATCATAGGTCTTTAGCTCCTCCTTCAGACGCAGATATTCATGAGCTGTCTCCGCCTGCTTTTTCAGCGGCCCAACCTGCTTCTCCAGCTCTGAGAGAATATCCTCCACGCGCACCAGATTCTGACGCTCATTATCAAGCTTTCGGGATGCATCATTCTTCCTGCGCTTAAACTTCACGATTCCGGCCGCCTCGTCAAAAAGTTCTCTTCTCTCCTCCGGTTTTCCGCTCAAAATCTTATCGATCTGTCCCTGCCCAATAATGGAATATCCCTCCTTGCCGATTCCCGTATCATAGAACAGCTCATTGACATCCTTGAGACGGCAGGGAGAACCATTTAACAGATATTCACTCTCCCCGGAACGGTACACTCTTCTCGCCACCGTCACCTCCGGGTAATCTATGGAAAGCTTATGATCCGCATTATCTATGGTCAGTGCAACACTGGCAAATCCCTGCGGCTTCCTGCTCTCCGTGCCTGAGAAAATAATATCCTCCATCCTCGCTCCACGAAGTTGCTTGGCGCTCTGCTCTCCCAACACCCATCGCACCGCATCCGCAACATTGCTCTTTCCACTTCCATTCGGCCCTACAATCCCGGTGATTCCATTATGGAATTCAAATACAATTTTATTAGCAAAGGATTTAAAGCCCTGTACTTCAATGCTTTTTAAGTACATACGCCATTCCTTTCCCCTGCGCGAAGAGACAGGATTCCCTGATAGGCAGCTTCCTGCTCCGCCGCCTTCTTAGTCCGTCCTCTGCCCTTTCCAAGTACAGATGTGCCAAGCAGCACCTGAACCTCATAGCTTTTGTTGTGATCAGGGCCCTCCTCACGCAAAAGCTTATAGGAGAGAGACTCCTCATACTGACTCTGCACCATCTCCTGCAAAATAGTCTTGCTATCATAAAAGAGTTGCTTATTCTCAATATCATTCAGTATATAGCGTAGGATAAACTCTTTTGCACTAGCAAACCCACCGTCCAGATAGATCGCGCCAATCAGCGCCTCCACAGCATCCGACACAATTGACGGCCTCTCTCTCCCTCCAGTCAGCTCCTCTCCCTTTCCCATCAGCAGATACTCTCCCAGCCCAATCTGCCTGCTGCTAAGGGCAAGAGCGGGCTCACATACCAGACTTGCCCTGAGCTTTGTCAGCTCTCCCTCCGGTTTGTCGGGATACAGCTTAAAAAGATATTCACTGGAAGAAAGCTCCAGCACAGCATCCCCCAAAAACTCCAGACGCTCATTGCAGTTTTCCTTGTGAAGATGATGCTCATTTGTGTATGAGCTGTGCATCAAAGCTTGTCTAAGTAATGTCTTGTCCTTAAAACTATAACCAATTCTCTGCTCCAAATTCTCAATATGTCCCTTCATAATCCCTTCCCTTCATCAAACAAAGATCTCCTTTTACTCTCTTATCAACACTCCAAAATAAAGTGTGCAGGTGCCTCAAGCCTTGAGAAACCCGCACACAATGCACATTGGAGCATATTCGTCCCATATTAATTCAATGCGTTTTTGATCTGTTCCACTGCGTCTCCAACGGATACAATCTTCTCAGCCTCTTCATTCGGAATCTCGATGTCAAACTCCTCCTCGATCCCCATAATAATCTGAAATACATCAAGGGAATCCGCCCCCAGATCATCCACAAATGTTGTGTCCATCGTGATCTCATCTTCTTCTACATTTAAAACTTCTGCAATAATTTTCTGTAATTTCTCAAATTCCATATCCCTCTCCCTTTCTCACTCTTCCACAATTATATTCTGTTTGATCTTCTCATTGATCTGCTGCTCCTTAAAGGCAACACATTGAATTACTGAATTTTTGACCTCGTTCGCTTTTGCGCTCCCATGTGTCTTCACCACCAGACCATTTAAGCCCAAAAGCGGTGCTCCGCCGTATTCACTTACATCAAAGGCTTTTAAAGTTTGTGTGACGGAGGGCTTCACTAGAACAGCCCCTATCTTAGATATCGCTGTACTCATAAGTCCCTTTTTTAACATCCGCTTAAAGGTTGAACCTATCCCCTCATATAATTTCAGGATCACATTGCCGACAAATGCCTCGCAGACAATGACATCTGCGTAGCCCGACGGGATATCCCTCGCCTCGATACTTCCGATAAAATGGATATCTGGACAGCCCTTAAGCAGCGGAAAGGTCTCCTTCACCAACGCATTTCCCTTCTCCTCCTCCGCTCCGATATTCACTATCGCAACCTTCGGATTTTTCACCTTGACCACATTCTCCATATAGATAGAGCCCATCTTTGCAAATTGTACCAGATGAGACGATCTGGCATCCACATTTGCGCCACAGTCAATAAGCAGGGAAACACCCTTCTCCGTGGGAATTAGAGGTGCTAGAGGAGGTCGCTCAATTCCTTTGATTCTTCCGATAATAAGCTGACCGCCCACCAGAATCGCTCCTGAGCTCCCCGCTGATACGAAGGCATCTGCTTCCTTTCGCTTTACCAGATTCATGGCCACCACAATAGAAGAATCCTTCTTCTTTCGAATCGCCATAACCGGAGGCTCCTCTGTGGCAATCACCTCGCTCGCATGCACAACGCGAACCTGATCTTGAGGATAAGTATATTTGGATAGCTCTTCCTTCACCCTGTCTTCCATTCCCACAAGGATAACCTCTATGTCTGTTCTGGTCAGAACTGCATCCACTGCGCCCTTCACTATCTCCCCCGGCGCATGATCACCACCCATGGCATCCACTGCTACTCTCACCCTATCTGACATGTTTCCTCCATCCTGCTACTCAAGCACTCTTCATTTCGTATCTAATCATACTATACTAAATCACTATTCCCATGTCAAGCAAAGATTACTATGTAATAAACTACCCTTATAGAATCTATTACGTTATTATAAAGTATGATTTTCAAAACCAATCACTGAACAAGGAAATCTGCTGCTTCTGCTCACTTTGCATCCCATACATGATTTATGTGGCATATAATCTTTGTGCAGGGCGTCAATGAGCAAAATAGGTTACTTTCCCTGCCCGATGAGGAGGAGATGCCGCTTTCGCTGCTACTCTTCCTACGCGCCCCGGCGCATGAAAAAAGAGACATCCCCACTTCTATGGGCAATGTCCCTTCTCTTTCTTATTTTTTAATCAACTGCAATGATCTCTCTCTTATTATAAGAGCCACATGCCTTGCATACTCTGTGAGGCATCATCAGCTCGCCGCATTTGCTGCACTTTACTAAATTCGGAGCAGTCATTTTCCAGTTTGCCCTACGGCTGTCTCTTCTTGCTTTTGAAGATTTGTTCTTTGGACAGATAGACATGGTTTACACCTCCTTGTTAGTTTGAATTCTTAAATACATCAAGTATTTTTGCCATTCGTGGATCCAACGACCTTGTATCACAGTCACAGGTACCATGATTGAGATTTGTCCCACATCTATTACAAATTCCCTTACAGTCTTTCCTGCACAGAATCTTCATAGGCAAGTTCATTAAAATCTCACCGTAGACAAAACTGTCTACATCTAAGCTACTTCCACTAATAAAATTCGTCTCATCAAGAGCTTCTATCCTCTGCGCCTCTGTCTCTCCCATATTGAATTCTCGCTCTGTCTCAATACAAAAGCTCTTCTTCACATCCTCCAGACAACGGTCACAAGGAATTATCAGCGCAAGCTCGATTACCGCCTTCATCAAAAGCTTTTTCTCTCCGAGATTTGTAAATTCAAAGTGAACTGGCTTTTTGTCCAGAATCGGAAATTCTCTGCCTGCAGTCCTGTATACCTCAGGCTCATAGATTGCATCTATCTGCCTGTGTTGTCCTTCGTTCGATAGCATCTCTGATAAATTAATCTGCATCATGTTCTCCAATGGCTACATTTCGCACACTCGTATCATTATACATACAAGCAGTTCATTTGTCAAGCCCTTTTTCCTTATTTCACCAGTGCCAGCGTCTCTCTTGCAATTGCAAGCTCTTCATTCGTAGGGATCACCAACACTTTCACCTTAGAATCAGGAGTGGAAATTACAATTTCCTTTCCTCTCTGCTTATTTGCCTCCTCGTCTAGCTGTATGCCAAGATAACCAAGATATCCGCAAACTCCCTTGCGCACACGCCCGTCATTCTCTCCTACGCCTGCTGTAAATACAATTGTGTCCACACCATTCATCGCCGCTGCATATGCTCCAATGTATTTTGCAACCCGGTAGACAAATACATCAACGGCTGTTTTGGCGTGCTCATTGCCCTCTGCCTCTGCTGTCTCCAGATCACGGAAATCACTGGATGTACCTTTGGAAAGACCAAATACACCAGACTTTTTATTTAATACATTCATCACACCCGCAATATCAAGATTCTCTTTCTTTGCGATATATTCCATAATCGCCGGATCAATATCACCAGAACGTGTTCCCATCACAAGACCCTCAAGAGGTGTCAAGCCCATGGACGTATCCACACATTTTCCATTCATCACTGCCGAAAGGCTGGAGCCATTTCCCAGATGGCAGACAATTGTCTTTATATCATTATAATCTCTGCCAAGGAACTCTGCTGCTCTCTTTGATACATAGCTGTGGCTGGTTCCGTGGAAACCATATCTTCTCACCTTATAATTTTCATAATACTCGTATGGAAGACCATATAGATATGCCTCCTTTGGCATAGTCTGATGGAAAGCAGTGTCAAATACACCCACCATAGGTGTTTCTGGCATCAATTCCTTACATGCGGCGATACCAATTAAATTGGCAGGATTGTGAAGCGGAGCCAGATCATTGCACTCCTCCACAGCCTTTAACACCTCTTCTGTCAGCACAACAGAAGAAGCAAACTTCTCTCCGCCGTGTACCACACGGTGCCCAACTGCCCCAACCTCAGAAAGGCTCTTGATCACACCGGTCTTCTCGTTCATCAATGCTTCCAGCACTAACTGAATCGCTTGCTTATGACTGGGCATAGCTGCGTCCGTCGTCTCCTTCTCGCCGTTTGCCGGCTGATATACAAGCCTTCCATCTATGCCAATACGCTCACACAAACCCTTTGCCAGCACATCCTCTGTATCAGAATTAATTAACTGAAACTTTAAGGAAGAGCTTCCACAGTTGATAACTAATATATTCATTGTTCCATTCTCCTTTTCTCTTCACTATGTTTTTGATTCTCTACTGTTGCTGTGCCTGCACTGCAGTGATTGCTACAACACCAACGATATCCTCCGCGCTGCACCCTCTGGACAGATCATTGACAGGCTTTGCAATACCCTGTGTGACAGGACCATATGCCTCAGCCTTCGCAAGTCTCTGCACCAGTTTATATCCGATATTACCTGCATCCAGATCAGGAAATACCAAGACATTCGCCTTGCCCGCCACTTCACTGGAAGGAGCCTTCGAAGCACCCACACTAGGAACGATCGCAGCATCAAGCTGCAGCTCACCATCCACTTTCAGATCTGGATAATCTGTCTGTGCAATTCTTGTGGCCTCCACAACCTTATCCACATCTGCATGCTTTGCACTTCCCTTTGAAGAATGGGAAAGCATGGCAACAATCGGCTCCTCGCCAACCAACTGGCTAAAGGTATCTGCGGAAGATTTTGCAATCGCTGCCAATTCCTCAGGAGATGGATTCTGATTAAGACCGGAATCTGCAAATACAAAAGTTCCGTTTGCTCCCAATTCACAATCTGGCACAACCATCAAGAAAAATGCGGAAACAAGCTTTGTCCCCGGCTTTGTCTTGATAATCTGAAGACATGGTCTCAAGGTATCTGCAGTGGAATGACATGCACCAGATACCATACCGTCCGCATCACCGCTCTTGATCATAAGACAGCCATAGTACGCATAATCTTTAAGCATGGTTGCCTTCGCCTGCTCCGGCGTCATTCCCTTTGCCTTGCGCAGCTCCACAAAGAGATCAATATATTCCTGTGTTTTCTCGTATGTATTTGGATCGATAATCGTCGCACCAGAAATGTCCAGCCCCTTGCTATTTGCCTCTACTTCCTCAGGAGTTCCAATAATTATCAGATTAGCGATATCCTCCTTCAAAATCACCTCAGCGGCCTCGAATGTTCTTCTATCCATCGACTCCGGTAAAATAATGGTTTTCTTGTCTGCTTTCGCTCTTGCCTTAATTGTGTCAATAAATCCCATGATTCTATGACTCCTTTCTTAATCCGTATTATCCTTGGCATGTCCCAGCTCTGAATCTGCAACGTGACCAGAAGCTAGACACGCACTTATATTTATTATAGCGCGAAAATTTATAGCATACAAGGGTAAATTGAGACATTTTTTTAATTGTATGCTTTTTTATAAAAATTTTGTTCCAAAAAACTATAACATCTTGTAAACTATATTCTTTATCTGCTGTTTAAAATTTGTTGTATCATTTTCTGGAAAGATCCACCCAGTGAACTGCTTGTGGTTCTCCGTCACCCCGCTCTCGCTTAGTGAAAAACGCAGCGGACGCTAAGCTCGAAACTACCTCGCTAAGCGCCGGCGTTTTTCAATAGGTTCCTTGAGGACCACAAGCAGTTCACTGGGCTGTTTTTATCAGTTAGGTTAAACACGTTGTAGCTCTGTTTGTACAGTAGCGATAGAAAGTTTTGTTGCTTTCTTAAAGAAAATTTGATGATTTATGAATACAGACATGCGAAATATAAAATAGAGTTTCAAATATATGAAGAATTGCAGTATATATGAACGATTCAATAAAAGTAGTATAGCCAGTCCGCTGTTTTCCTCAAGGAACCTATTGAAAAACGTCGGTACTTAGCGAGGTTTTCACGAGCTTAGTATCCGTTACGTTTTTCACTAAGCGAGAGCGGGGTGACGGAGGAAAACAGCGGACTGGCTATACGGACCTTTTCCGAAAATAATAAAAATCTCATCCTACAAGATGTTATAGAATATCCCCTTTTCTTTATCCCTTTACGAATGTCTCCTTGTGTGATACACTGTCTTCATATTATCATATATGCCATATATCCCACACCATATTTTCAAGGAGGTTTTTATGAAGGTTGCAGGAATTATTGTTGAATATAATCCATTTCATAATGGTCATGTCCACCATATCAAAAAAACGAGAGAGCTCACAGGTGCTGATTTTATCGTTGCTGTGATGAGTGGTGATTATGTACAGCGCGGTATGCCCGCAATAATGGATAAATACTTGCGCTGCGAGATGGCTCTTTCTCAAGGTGCTGATCTGGTGCTGGAACTTCCAGTTGCCTATTCCACAGCAAGTGCGGAATCCTTTGCCATGGGAGCTGTCTCGCTGATTGACAATCTAGGTGTGGCAGATTCCATCTGCTTTGGCAGCGAATGTGGAGACATCGGGCTTTTATCCTACCTTGCCGGACATCTTAAAGAAGAATCTCCTGCCTTTCAAGAAGCAATTCAAAGAGAGCTCTCATCTGGACAGCCCTATCCCGCCGCGAGAGAACGCGCCATCGCAAGCTGCCGCGATCTGCCCGGAGGACTGTCTCCTGCGGAAGAATTGACCTGTGATGATCTGTCTGCTCTTCTCAGCGAACCAAACAATATATTAGCACTAGAATATCTTAAATCTTTAAAACGTAGATCCAGCTCTCTCACTCCCATCACAATAAAAAGAGAGGGTTCAGGCTATCATGATCTTACTGTCAATAAAGAGCTTGCTTCTGCCTCAAGTATACGTGCACTCTACCAAAGCGATGATCTCTCTGCTCTTGATAACCTTGTACCTTCTTCTGTTCTTTCCATATTAAATAGAGAATATCAAAAACGTTTCCCGATATTCCCCAATGATTTCTCCATATGTCTATACTACCGCCTGCTCCTTGAAAAAGATCGCAATATCTCTCTTCTTCAATATCAGGATGTTTCTTCTGATATGGGCAAACGCATCTACAATGAACTGGATTCCTTCCGATGCTATGAAGAGTTTGCAAAACATATAAAGACAAAACAGTATACTCTGACACGCATTAACCGAAGCCTTCTGCATATCCTGCTCAATATCAAAGCCAGAGACTATCAATTTTACTCTCAGCACGACTTTACTCCCTATGCCAGAGTGCTGGGCTTTCGAAAAGACTCCTCTGAGCTTCTCTCCGCCATAAAGAAAAATTCCTCCATCCCGCTTATCACAAAGCTTGCAGATGCTGAGAAAAATCTAAATACCTGCGGGAAGAAAATGATCTGGCAAGATATTCTCGCCGCAAACTTATATAGAAAAATTCAAGAAGAGAAATTCCACACAGAACTCCCCAATGAATACACAGAAGGGCTGCGGATCGTTCCGTAGCCCTTCCAAGGGACTGTCACATTAAGAAAAGTATATACAAGCTATTGTATGACAATTCCGCATTTTATACTCTATCTCGTATAATCAATGCTTATTGTGACAGCTTTTTTCTTATTCTTAGAAAAATTTATATCTTAAATACATTGATCGCCTTCTCAAGTTCCACAGAGCGCTGCTCCAGCTCCTTAGAAGCTTCCTTTAGATTATCCACCACAGCAAGCTGACTCACCACAGAGTCTGTCACAACCAGAGCCGATGCTGCTGTCTCCTCAGAAGTCGCAGAGATACTCTCAATCGCATGAAGCGTATCGCGCCGCTCCTCCTCCATGCTGGACACGCTCTGTCCAATTCCCTGAAGACTTGTCACAAGTGTCTCCACACCAGTGTTCATGCTACTAAATGCTTCGATTGTCTTATTTACAATGCCGGTCTGCCCGCTCACAATCTCCTCTGCTTCCTTTACCGTGCCCACTGTTCCCTTTGTCTGCTCAATAATCTCCTTTACGACCTTTTGAATCTCATTTGCCGCATTCATAGAACCGTCCGCCAACTTTCGGATCTCCTCCGCAACCACAGCAAAACCACGGCCTGCGTCTCCTGCCCTCGCCGCCTCAATGGACGCATTGAGCGAAAGCAAGCTGGTCTCCTCAGAGATCTCGTTAATCACATCGATAAATTTCACAATAGACGCTGATTTTTCCTCCAATATGCGAATATTCTCCACGACCTTCTTCGTGATCGCTGAGGTAGATGCGGAACGTTTTGACAACTCATCCATCGTGCCAATTCCATTTTGAATCATGGTTTTTGTATTATCCGCAATCTCCACTATCTCACCGACATCCTTACTCACTACCTGAATTTTTTTGGAAAGCTCATCCATCTGCTCCAGACAATTCTGTGCGTCCTCCGCCTGCTGAGAAATTCCCTGTTCAATCTCAGTCACCGCTGTGGATATGCTTATACCACATTTTTCCATAGCGGCCGTCGCCTCCGTCACATTGTGCATGGAACCCTCCACTTTCCGTGAGGTATCTTTCACATTGACAATCAAGCCACGAGTATTATCAATCATATCTCCCACATTGCCCGCCAAAACAGCAAATTCATCCCGCTGTCTGATATCCATTATCACGGTCAAATCACCCTCAGCAACTCTGTGAAGTTTGCCGCTAATCACCTTGATCGCCTTTCCTATGTTTCCAGCCACGAAGAATCCATCCACCAGCGCCACCAGCACAGCCACAATAATAAACAGAATCGTCACCGTGCGAATATCCTTGGCACTGCTATTGATCAGAGAGCGCGGAACCAAACCACATATCATCGCCCCATTGACCCCGCTCTGGCTCACCATAAATAGATAGTCCTCTCCATCAAAAGTGACATATTTGGTAAAATCCATATTATCATTTTCTTTGGATATATGTGAGCCAAGTCCCTCCAAAGCCTCAGCAAAGTAATCCTGCTTGACAAAGGAAAAACCATCTGCCTTTCCATCTTCCATAGTGTCAATAATAACCTCATAGCCATCCGCTGTCACAAATGCAGAGATTGTTCCATCTCCCAGATCCAAATTATGTAAAATAGCTTCAATGGCCTCCTTGCTCAGATCAATTACCGCACAGGCAGCCTGATTCGAATAAATACGAAGATATGAACAAGCGTATTTTTCCTTGTTAAGCCCCATCAGCTTATCAAGCTCCGCGTGCTCACCCACCCACACGCCATTTGTGAGACCTAGAAGCCTTGATCCCTCCTCTGTCTTCATCCACTCGTCAAATACACCCGTGTCACCATCACCTGCCATCACAGTAGAGATGTTTTTTACATTGGGCTTTGTCACCAGATGCATGCCCTGTATAAATTCATTTGCTACCTGCTTTGCTGTGAGGTTGGTCTTTGTCGTACTGATAAGCGTTAAAATCTCTGACTGCTTGTTGAGTCCCAGCACATATTTAGACAGATTCTTATCTACATACAGCTGAAGTGCCTCAGATTCCAGCGATGTAAATCCAAAATCAAGATATTGTACTGCCATATTCATCGATCGCACCGTCGCACTTTCATAATTGTCGCTCATGCCGCTCGCTGCCTTCTGATAAGCGACCGTTCCGACCAATATAACGCAGAGAACCGGAAGGGCAAACCCTCCGTACAGTTTCATCTTAATACCAAAAATAGTCTTTTTCCTCTTGACCTTCTTCTTGATCTTATCCAGATTCTCTTTGTCAAGCGTTTCCTCCAGCTTTAAAGCTATCCCCTTCTCCACCTGCTTTAGCTTCCTTCTAGACAGCTTTTCTTCCCCCTTTTGACTAGAACTCGCCTTACCAGACATTCCGCCAGATTCGCGAACACCCATATTACTTGAGCCGCTTTTAGATAGATTATTATTGGTTCCCTTCCTGAACATATGACATGGCCTTCCTTTCTCGATTGTTAAGCCGCAGTCTCAGCCATACCACAAAAATGCTATCTGGAGCTGCCGCATCGTTTCTTACCACTCTCCATAACTGTCTTCGTCAAGACATATTCCCCTTTTCTTTATTATATCACAAATAATTTTTTCCGTATACCTAAATTTTCTGAATTCTGTGAAACTCGTTTCTATTTTGATCCATATCATTCTATCCTATATCATTCATTCGATAGCCAACTCCACTTTCTGTAAAAATATATTGGGGTTCCGCTGGATTCTTCTCCAATTTTCTTCTAATATTCACCATATTGACCCGCAAGATCCGATTATTATTGTCGGCATAGGGACCCCAGATCTCTTTTATGAGCTGATCATACGTCATCACCTTTCCTGCATTTTGAGCAAGCAACACCACTATCTTATACTCAATCTGTGTCAAATGAACCGCCCTCTCTCCCACCTTCACTTGGTGGTTCTCAAAATCAATCGTCAGATCCCCAACTGTAAAGCTTTTTGTATTTCTGGCGGGCGATATATGGCGAAGCGCCGTGCGAATCCTCGCCAACAGCTCCCCTGTGCTAAATGGTTTCGTAATATAATCATCTGCCCCACAATCAAGCGCATCTATTTTATCCCTCTCCTGCGTCCTTGCTGACAAAACAATCACAGGAATTGCGCTCCACTCTCTCAGTGCCCGAATCACCTCATTTCCATCCATATCTGGCAAACCCAGATCAAGCAGAATCACGCTCGGACAATAGGAGGCCGCCATCATAAGTCCCTCTTTTCCGGTACGACAGCTTATAGCACGATAGCCGTGGTTAGCAAGAACAGAGGTGAGAACATTCACTATGCTCTGCTCGTCCTCAATAATCAATATCTGTATTTTTTGACCCATCTTCCTCATCCTCCATCGGCAGCAGAAAATAAATCTCTGCTCCCCTTGTATGATTTTTACCACCGATCTCTCCACCATGTGCCTCTATGATTGTTTTGCAGAGAGACAGCCCTATCCCCGTCCCTCTTTTCGAATCACTTCGATTATCGGTACAGATATATGTCCCATCAAACAGATGCTTCATCTGCTCAATAGGAATCCCCCGCCCATAATCCCGCACACGGACAAGTACCCATTTTTCCTTCTTGCTCACCGTGACAAGAATTGGCTTTGTGGTGCCGGAATATTTTATTGCATTTTCCAGCAAATTTATCACCACCTGTATCAATAAAATAGAATCCACAGCGACCATCAGTATCGCATCTGGCAGCTCCAGATGAATATCTGCCATAGGATAACGCTTTTTCACCCTCTGGATACTCTCGTATAATATTTCCTCTATCGGTTCAAGACTTGTTTTTACCAAGGTTTCTCCTGAACCTATCCTTGTGATGGACAAAAGATTCTCCACCATATTGAGAAGCCAGTTGGACTCCTCACTGATACTTTTTAACATCTGTCTAAGCTCTGCCCTGTCCATATCAGGATTGTCAAGACATGCCTGACTGGCACCAATAATGCCCGTCAGAGGAGTTCTCAAATCATGAGAGATCGATCGCAGAAGATTTGCCCGCATTTTTTCCTTTTCCGATTCCAAAAGCATCTGCTGATGTTCTTTTAAATTGGCGGTGGTTGTACCTGTAATCAGCGAAATTCCAAAGATCCCCAAAAACGTTATAGGATAACCATCCTTCACAAAATTTAATTCCATAATCGGCTCAGAAAAAAAATAATTGATCGCTATCACTGCGACAACACTCGCAAGACTTCCCCAAAAATATCCTGATGTATATCTGGCAATCAACACAATAAACATCACATACACTATCGCTATATTTGTCGTTAGCTGTGACATCACAAAGAAAACATAGGCGATCAATGTCGCCAGCACCAAGAGCGCCACCGTGAGCAGACAGTCTCTTCTAACGCTTTCTTCCCTTTTTCTTCTCAAAGCTCCTCCTTATTCCTTCTTCATTATACACTTGCAATCAAACCCTAAGCGTGTTCTGTGCACTGTTTTCACAGTAATTTCAATAGTATAGAACTGCTTCATCGAGTGAGGGGAAGTAACCCTCCCCTCTCACCGCGCATCCGTGTGCATAAAAAATGCCGGCATCACACCGGCATTTTTATCTATTGTCCCTAAAACTAGTTTTTAAAGCTGTGTATTGGTGCAGGAATCCGCCCTCCCCGCCTCACAAATGTCTCACAGGACTTTTGATTCACGGGCATAATTGGTGCGTAGCCCAACAAGCCTCCAAATTCCACCGTCTCTCCCACATCTTTTCCTATTACAGGTATAATGCGCACTGCTGTCGTCTTCTGATTCACCATACCTATAGCCGCCTCGTCCGCGATAATGCCAGCAATTGTGGAAGCAGGCGTGTCACCCGGTATCGCAATCATATCTAGACCTACAGAGCAGACACAGGTCATAGCCTCAAGCTTCTCAAGCGTAAGTGCCCCCTCCGCTGCCGCATCGATCATCCCTCGATCCTCGCTGACCGGAATAAAAGCTCCACTCAAGCCACCCACATAGGAAGATGCCATCACACCGCCCTTCTTTACCTGATCATTAAGAAGAGCAAGAGCTGCCGTCGTTCCGGGTGCTCCCACCATCTCAAGCCCTATCTCCTCCAAAATCTCTGCAACACTATCTCCCACCGCAGGTGTGGGGGCAAGAGAGAGATCGATAATGCCAAATGGTATATTAAGCCTTCTCGATGCCTCCTGTGCCACAAGCTGCCCCACGCGTGTGATCTTAAATGCCGTCCTCTTGATCGTCTCACAGAGCACCTCAAAATTCTCCCCTCTCACTTGTTCCAAAGCATGTTTTACCACACCCGGCCCGCTGACGCCCACATGGATCACAGCATCTGGCTCCGTCACACCATGAAAAGCTCCTGCCATAAAAGGATTATCATCTGGTGCATTACAAAACACCACCAGCTTTGCACACCCAAGAGAATCCTGATCCTTTGTAAGTTGTGCTGTCTGTTTCACAACCTCTCCCATCAGACAGACAGCATCCATATTGATCCCTGTCTTGGTAGACCCCACATTTACTGAGCTGCAGACACGCTCTGTCTCCTTAAGTGCCTGTGGAATAGAGCGAATCAGCAGCTCATCTGAAGTCGTCATCCCCTTTGACACAAGAGCAGAATAGCCGCCAATAAAATTTACGCCCACCTCCTTCGCTGCCTTATCAAGTGTTTTTGCAATACTAAGATAATCCTCCACCGTCTTGCACGCAGCAGCTCCCACCAGCGAAATAGGTGTCACAGAGATCCTTTTATTTACAATAGGAACCGCATATTCCCTCTCAATCTCCTGCCCTGTGCTAACCAGCTTCTCAGCAAGATGAGTGATCTTCTCATAAATGTTCTGATTGACCTTATGGATGTCGCTGTCGCAGCAATCAAGCAGGCTGATGCCGAGCGTGATCGTTCTGACATCAAGATTCTCCTGTTCAATCATTTTATTTGTCTCGTTGACCTCAAACATATTAATCATAGCGGTTTTCCTTCCTAGATCCGGTGCATCTTATTAAAGATATCTTCATGCTGCATCTTTACTGTCACGCCTATGTGCTCTCCAATCTGCTCCAATTCCTCCGCTAAAGTGCCAAAATCCTTCTCCGACCGCTGCATGTCCACAATCATCATCATATTAAAATATTCCTTAACTATCGTCTGAGAAATATCCAATATATTCACCTGATTTTCTGCCAGATACGTACATATCTTTGCGATAATCCCCACAGTGTCCCTGCCCACCACAGTAATAATTGTTTTTTTCATATACAATCCTCATTTCTGCGCACCATTGTGCGCTCCTTCCTCTCTTCTCGTTTTTTATATTAAAACCATCTGAGACGGCATATCACGCCTTGCCACCTGTATTGGAAAATCATCTCCCTTGTAGCAATTATCACCCATAGAAATCTCCCATTTCACTGTCTCATAGGCAAGCTTCTCGTAGTTATTCTCCTTTGACAGATGCCCCAGAAATATATATTTTAATCCATCGTGCAAAATCTTTGATATAAGCTTTCCTGAAAGCTCATTCGACAGATGTCCTCTGTCACCCAGAATCCTACATTTTAAAGAATAAGGATATCCTCCTGTCTCAAGCATGCGCACATCATGATTTGCCTCCAAAAGAATCGCCTTCAATCCACTTAAATTTTGAATAATATATTCATTATAAGTACCCATATCTGTGGCCACCGCCACCTTTTCCTTCTTATCATTCATAATTCGATAAGCTACCGGATTTGCCGCATCATGTGAGATGGAAAAGGGGTGCACCGTAAGTGCCTCAATGCGAAATTCTTTATCCGGCAAAATGGGAACAAACAGCTCAGGCTTCATAACGCCCAGACTTTTTGTGCGCACAATCTCCGCTATCGTCTCCTTTGTCGCATAGACTGGAATATTATAGCGCCTTGCCAGCACACCCAGACCGCTGATGTGATCGGAATGTTCGTGGGTAATTAATATACCATTGATATCCGCAGCCTTAAGACCATTCTGATTCAGTCCTGCTTCTATTCTCTTGCCACTGATTCCTGAATCAATTAAAAGATGCGTGTTTTCATCTCCTACGTACACACAATTGCCGCTGCTTCCGCTGGCAATACTAAACAATCTCATCTAAGCCTCCAAAAACCTGTTTTCTTAAGAAATACGATAATCCATGCACATGCGCACCTGTGTATAAGGTCTTACATAAGTATCTGCAACTCTCACATGTTCAGGATGAACGGCATAACCCTTCAGCGCATCTTCATCCTCCAATGTGCTGTCAAGCATCACCTCCGCATTAGAGCTTGGCAGCGGCTCTGTCTGAATCACAATATCCAAAAGTCCCGGAACCTTTCCCTTAAGTCCCTCTAATTCTGCCTTCATATCTGCCTTGATCCGAACCTTTTCCGAATCTGACAGCTCTTCCTTCAACTTCCACAATATCACATGCTTTACCATCGCTTTTCTCCTTCTTCCCTTTCCTATCCTTTTTCTATCATTGTTTTCTTGATTCTACAAGGGCTTCCAATCTCCCAGTACCTTATCTACAGAAAAATGCTCTGCCTCCTCCTTGGTGAGCTGATAAGACCACGCCGCACGGCTTTCTGGTGCTGCGCCGGGACCCTCGGAAGCATATTCCGCATAATAAACCGTCTCCTCCGCCTCTGTTTTGTTCCAGTTATGCCAGCCTTCCTTATGGATATGCTCTCCCAGATAACACCGAAGCAGCACGGTCTTGGCAAAATTTCTCCACGGACGGCCAAGATAAACTGTCTGTGGTGGACAATCTGAGGTAAATCGACAATCTGCAAAAACATAGCCATACTCCTGCCCCTCCGGCGTGGACGCAGCAGTAGCATAACCTTGTATATTATCTATATTCTCATCATAATTTGAATAAATCTCACAGTGATCAAAGTAGGCTGTCGCGCTCCCGAAAATAAAATCTACTCCCCCGCAGATAAAGCAGTTGCGGTACAGATGTCTTCCATTTATGCGCGGTGCAAACTCCTTCGGGCCTACAAAGCCATTTTTTTGAAGCACAGTGGGAGGAAGCGGTCCAGTAAACAAAGTATCCTGATCTCCAAGGAAATGGCATCCCTCAAAATATACCCTGTCCCCATCCACATAAGCGGCCAACGCCTGTCCTACCTTTCTGCCAGAACCAGCAAAATTCTCAAATGTAATATTTTTTGCCGTAAAATCATGTGTGTCAATAAAGGTTGACTGCGAGCGGAAGGTTCCACGATTCATGCCATCCTCCATAATCATTCTGGCATAATTATTATACGACAATATGGTGGAGGTCACTTCCTCTCCCTCCAATGTAATATAGGGCCGATCAATGGTAAGCAGCTCTGTATAAGTACCAGATTTTACAAAAATCGTAATAGGTTCTGTATTTTCCTTTGGCACAGAATTGATAGCCGCCTGCACACTAGAAAAATCACCAGAACCATCTTTCGCAACAGTAATCATACAAATATTCTCCTTCTTAAAATTAAATAAACTACAGCAACGCCACTCTGTCATTACAGATGATTATACTAAAAAAAAATCAAAAATACAAGAAAGGAATCATATCTGCTGTTCTTTCTTAAAAAAGAACCTTTTTCAAATATCTGTTACAAATGGAAACAGAGCATATATCTATACATAATTAGCAAAGAAATGGAGGCAAAAAAGGACATGGTGTCAAATGACGAGAATAAAAAATTGGATAACTTCTTGTAAATTTTTTGTCTGTTGTATCATTATCGGGAAAGTTCCGCCCGACGAACTGCCTGTGGTTCTCCGTCACCCCGCTTGCGCTTAGTGAAAAACGCAGCGGACGCTAAGCTCGTGAAATACCTCACTAAGCGCCGGCGTTTTTCAATAGGTTCCTTGAGAACCACAGGCAGTTCGTCGGGCTATTTTATCAGTAAAACAACACACGCTGTTATTCTGCTTGTGGAGAATTGACAAATCATTTTGCTGTCTCCATATAAAAGAGTATACTGATCTGTGAATACAAACAGAATAAAAATAAATATAAAACTGCAAGTATGCTCTATTTTCACTTGTAATTAATATTTGAAAGAATGTTCTTTTTTAAGCAAGTACCACAGGAGAAATATTTGTTATATTGTAATTTGCCAGTAGGCTGTGATAATGGAAATAGATAATATAGTTTTTAAAAGATACATAGTTTTCATATAGTATTTTTAGATCAGCAAGCAGATAGATGAGAAAAATGGAACTGTAAGTGATGAATGAAAAACATTCTTAGATTATGTGGCAGGTAAATGGTCAGAAGATGTATTTGTGAAGAAACGCAACGAGGCTGTAGAGAAGGCGAAGAGGAATCAGGAATGGAGGCATGAGTATATTTGGATGAAGTTGAATAGATTCTATTTGTGATTTTAGGCAGAGCATATCGTTGCTCTGCTTATTTTGAATAATATTATGAGAGTTTTCACACTGGGGTACATTATGTGGAACGATATTATTTAGTTGTCTGTCCTATGAGTAGAAGTTTTTTCGGAAATTATAACTTTTTGTAGAATGAGCGTTCTTTTATTATTTTGGAAGAGGTCCGTATAGCCAATCCGCTGTTTTCCTCCGTTACCCCGCTTGCTTTATGAAGACAATAAAAACGATTTATCAACCATCTACAGGCAGATTGACAGCGTAGTTTGCCTTGCTGATAAAAATAGCCCGGCGAATTGCCTGTGGTTCTCAAGGAACCTATTGAAAAACGCCGGCGCTTAGCGAGGTAGTTTCGAGCTTAGCGTCCGCTGCGTTTTTCACTAAGCGGGAGCGGGGTGACGGAGAACCACAGGCAATTCGCCGGGCGGAACTTTCCCGATAATGATACAACAGATAAAATAAAAATTATATTCTTATTTTATTAACACTCTAGCTGATCTCAAGACCCTATCATTCTACTCAGCTTCCCTGTATGATTTTAATTACATGACAGCCTTATTAGCAAAACCAACTCAAAGAATGTTTTATAGCGTTCGGGAATCTATTGAGAACGGTCAGAACTTAGCAAAATATGTTTGAGCTTGGTGACTGCTATATTTTCACTATACAAGAGAAGGATGATAGAGATCCATAATTATTCTTTGATTGGACTCAAAAACAAGTTCCTTATTATCGATACCATTCCTTCTGGCTCTCGTACATTTTTGCATACAATCCCCTTCTCTCCATCAGCTCCTCATGGCTTCCTTCTTCGGAGACTCTTCCATCTTTTAATACAAATATTCGATCTGCCCTCTTGGTAGAGCCAAGCCTGTGGCTTATAGACAAAGTGGTTTTTCCCCTGCTTATCTCATCAAATTTTTCGTACAGACGGCTCTCCGCCATTGGATCAAGAGCCACTGCCGGCTCATCAAGGATATAGAAAGGAGCTGGACTCATAAGCAGCCTTGCCATAATAACTTTCTGCCAGCTTCCCGCAGACAACTCCGTGCCATCTCCCGCCTTTTTCCCAAGAAGCGTATCAAACTTCTCCGGCAATGCCTGAATCATATCATATGCGCCAGCCACTCTCGCCACACATTCCATTCTCTTCCCTCCATCCATATGTCTGGCATCTCCAATCTGAATATTGACCGCCACCGTATCCTCATATCTTGCAGAATCCTGATAGATCGCAGCAAACATAGCTTTTCTTCTCTCAGGTGTATAATCGCGAAGCTCTATGCCATTGATAAGGATGCTCCCTTCATAACTGTCATATACACCTGTCAGAAGCTTTGCTATCGTCGTCTTTCCTGTGCCATTTTCCCCGACAAAAGCGTAATGTCTGCCCTTTTTTAGTGTAAGGCTCAGATCCTTAAGAATATATTTCGTCGTTCTTGGATAGCAGAAAGACACCTTTCTTAATTCCAGACTCTCAAACTCCTCTACATTTTCTGCAGGAAGCTCATTCGTCCCCTCTATCTCTGGCATAGCTGCAAATGTGGTTATATCGCCCAAAAATTCCATGCCGCGCTCCATCATCTGTATCGTATCATCCACTCCATTGTACAAAAAAACAACCATATCATACACTCCCCTTGAGAGGGAGATAAACATTCCCAGGCTTATCACTCCTTTTGCAAGAAGTGAGATACGAAATAACAATATCAAAAAAAAGAGAATGGATAACTGAATAATCCCTGATATCTCTCCTTTCACTATATTGCGAAATCTTTGATACAACACCTTGGCAAATCCTTCCTCTTGTCCGTCTCTTCTCTTCTGTACATAATCTGTATAGGAAAATATCGATCTCTCCTCCACCGTAAGTCTGTGCCTTAGCACTCCATCCAGATAGGCTCGCCACCTAAGGCCGATTCGTTTCTTACTCTGAAACTCCTGTCCAATCCTGCGCTTGCTCTGAATGGACACATAGACAAATGGTATAAGAAACGCAAAGACAAGACCGCCAAGCCACGGGCTCTCTAAGCCAAGAAGCAGACATATCCCCATCACACGCACCATATACTGTATAAAATTTCCCGTCTGCTGAATCATAGTCCATATGATTTGCTCCGCTTTATCCCAAATAGCATATTTTAGCTCCTGAAACCTTACATCCTCCAAAATGCGATAGGACACACGTGAACATTTCTTCACGACCTCATTCTGAAAGAAATACCCTGCTTTACTTTCACCCCACACCGTCAACAGACGTCCAAGATTATACCCCATCCTCTTCCAGATCACCATCAAAAGAAATAGAAAAAGAAAGGGCAGAAGCTTCCGCCACTCTGCCCTGCCCTCCATACAGGCAAGTGCCCCGTCGATCATGCCTGCCTCCACAACAATCCACAAAGTACATACCATTCCGGTAATAAGCTTTTGTGCCAGTGTACCTGCTGTACCAAACGGGCAACACTGAAATGGCAGCAAGAGAAGATATTTTTTTCCATAGGTCTTTTTCTCCAGCTTAAAACCTTCTTTTCTTTGAATGCTCATTTCTCCTCATTCCTTCTAAGTCTTACGGACGCCTCAATCTCCCTCACTCCAGCAGTAAAAAAAACCTCTCCCTGATACCGCTCCACTATCTCTTTGATAATTCTTGTCCCATACCCGTGCCATCTTCTATCTTTTTTTGTAATAGGAAGATGATTTTGACGAAGTTCCACGCAGTTCGTTGTGCTGTTTCGACAAGTAATCTCAAGCTCTTTCTTGTCTCCCTCCAAGATAAACTCCAGCCACGCACCATTCTTTTGCTTCTCGTTTGCCTCGATAGCATTATCTAGCAGATTTCCAAATAGATTGCAAATATCCTTGTTATCAATCCCATGAAAAGAAGTGAGAATCACACATTTTACATCGATGCCCCTCTCCTTTGCCTCGGAGAGCTTTTGATTTAAGATAGCATTGACAAAGCTGTTATCCGTCTTTACAATCTGATACAGCTTATCTATCCGCTTCACTTGCTCCCCCAGAAACCGCTGTGCCTCCTCCATGCAGCCATCGTTGAGCAGATTCTCAATAACCAACAATGTATTCCTCATATCATGCTTGATCATGCTGATCTGATCATAGCGCTCCTTGCTGGCATTGAGGTCCTGCTCATAATATTGATTCATCATCTCCAAAATCTCATAATCCTGTTTTTTATTCCGAATCCTTCTTCCCTGCCACAGAAAGCTCCATCCTACAATAGAAATAAGCATCAGATTCTCAAGCACTATCCAGCCTATCAGATCAGAATTTTGCAATAATTCTCTCATCTTCTCCCCATTTCTTTTATCTATAACCTATGCTCCGTCTCCATAAAATACCTCTCCACCGTGCGCCGATAGCTCTGTCCAACCTTAAAGATATTTCCAGATTTCAGTCTTACCTCACTTAGATTCTGTCTTACCTGAATCACATAATTTACATTCACCATAAAAGCTCTGTGTATGCGCAGAAATCCATATCCCTTAAGAGCATTTTCTTCCTCCTCCATCGTCTTTCGCTGTCTATAATCTTTTCCTGACAAAGTATTATAGATCAGATAATTCTTATCACTCTGGATGCTTTCTATCTCTGTGATGGAAATCTTCTCTATCATTCCATTTTTATCTAATAGATTTAGGTAAATTCTCTTATAGTACTTTTCCTGTATTCTTTTTAGTGCGCGGGAGAGCTCAGACCTCATGCGCTCTGTACTTCCCTTTCTGACAAAATACACCGGCTCATAGTGAAAGCTCTGAAAAACTAGCTCCTCCTTTGAGGAAAAGAAAATCAGCTTGCACTCATGCTCCATCTCTGACAATCGCTCTGCTGCCGCAAAGCCGTCCAGTATTGGCATCTGTATATCCATTACCACAATATCATACGGCTTTCTTTCATGCTGCATCAACATCTTAATATTATCTGTATATCCGTCAATCATAACATCATCAAAATACTTCGGGCACAATTCCGCAAGAAGCCTCTCTGCCAGCACAAGAAACCGCTCCTCATCCTCACAGACTGCAACTCTCATACAAACCCATCCGCCTTTCCCATCCATTCAGGTACATTCTTTTACTATCTTCTTTATTTATACCATTTTGCCTGTGCCATATACATCTTATAATACAATCCCTGCACCGTCATCAGCTCCTCATGCGTTCCTATCTCCACAATTCTGCCCTGATCCAACACCACAATTCGGTCCGCTATCTTTGCTGAACCAAGACGGTGCGTAATAATAACAGCCGTCTTATCCTCCGACATCCCGGCAAATTTCTGATAGATGGCCGTCTCCTCCAGTGGGTCAATCGCCGCTGTCGGTTCATCTAACACAATTAGATTATGTTTGCGGTAGAAACCTCTTGCGATGGCAAGTCTCTGCCACTGCCCACCAGAAACATCCGTCCCGCCAAATTCTCTCGCCAGCATGGTATCCAGCCCATCCGAAAAGCATGCACTTTTCACACTGATATCTGCCTTTTTGAGCGCTGTCTCCACCATATGCTCATCTATAGGCTTATTGACATCACTCAAGATCACATTTTCTCGAAGGCTCATCTTATAACGCAAAAATCTCTGAAATACCGCGGAGACACATCCTGAAGAGTTGTTTGGATTTAATTCTCTGGTATCCACCCCATCTAAGTACACGCTCCCTTTCGTCGGTTCATATATACCCAACAAAAGCCTAGCAAGCGTTGATTTTCCTGCACCGTTGCTTCCCACAATAGCGATTGTCTCCCTCTCCTTGATCGTGAGATTAATATCTGTTAAGGACTCCTTCTTTGCATCAGGATAAGAAAAACTTACATGAGAAAATTCAGCCGTTCTTGCTGCTGGGTACTCTCTTCCAGCTTTCCGCTCTGGCAGCTGCAGAAACATCAGATAGCTCTCTGCCGTGCCAAGCTGCTTTGTCATAAGTCCGATCTTTGAACGAAACAGATTGTCAAGCTTATCTGACATGCCATCCAAAGAGGATGCAATCGCAGCAAAAACACCAACGCTGATGCTCCCTGTCATAAGATAATAAAACAACAAAAGAATCGTCCCGATATAGCCTGTCATAGAGATAAAGCGCAGACAAATCTCCATCACCTCATTTTTCTTAGTGTCACTCCAGTCAAGATCTCTTACCATACGAAGATTTTCCTCAAACTTTCGAAAAAAATATCCATATGCACCCAAAAGTCTTGTCTCTTTCGCATATTCTCTATCCGTAATGCAGCTTGCATAAAAATTCTGTCTTCTTCGATATGGCGCTGCCTTATATTCCATCTTTTTGCTTCTCTGATAGCGAACCACACTTCCAAATATATAGGGAACAAAAGAGATCAAAAGCATAACGAAAAGCGCTGGCTCAAAGCTCCAAAGGTAATATCCCATATAGCCAAAATAGCACATAAAAGTCACAACGATATACCATGAAGTATAAAACACATTTACCGCTCCGACAAGTCCCCTTCCCGATCTTTCTATATGATCCAGAAATTGATTGTTCTCATAACAGATAGGTTCCACTCTTGCAGCTTTCTCATTCATCAGGCATCCGGCTGCCTGCTCCATTTTATAGATAAACTTCTGCTCTGACACGCTGGAAAGCACATTTATAATAAGCTGCGTCACAAGAAAGATTCCAAGCACCAGACCGGCCAGATATACCTTTTCCACCGGTCCTCCCTCCGTCAGCTCCTCCGCGCGGTCAAACAACTGCTGTTTAAACCATACTCCCGCGCTCTGCAGCACTGCCGCCACACAAGAGCACAACATCATACAGATTGTGACAGCGGGAATTTTCTCAAAGGATATCTTTGTCATCACTCTCATCAAGCCCAGATATCCATGTGTTTTTTTCATCTCTGTCATGCCTGAACCCCTCCTTCGAAACCATCCTCCTGTTCTTCCTTATACCAGCTTCTCTGACTCTCATACATTCTCTGATAAAGCCCGCCGTGCTTCATAAGGCTGACATGGCTGCCCGCCTCTTCCACCTTTCCATCCCTCAACACAAAGATCTGATCGGCAAGCACAATAGAACCAAGACGATGGCTGATAAAAATAGTGGTTCTGCCTTTGCTGATGCGCTCAAATTCTTCATAAAGCCTGCTCTCACTCACCGGATCAAGCGCTGCTGTCGGCTCATCCAATATCTGGACTGGCGCAGGATTCATCAAGCTTCTCGCCATCGCCACTCTCTGCCATTGGCCCCCTGATAAATCTGCTCCCTGTTCATACAATCTTCCAAGCGGCGTATCAAACCCCTGCCTCAAGTTATGAAGCTCCTGCCATATCGCAAGCTCCTTTGCGTACTTCTCCATGCGCTCTCTGGAAGATGCATCCTCCATATGGCGGACATCGCCAATTAAAATATTATTTGCAGCCGTATCCTGATATCTGGCAAAATCCTGCCAAACATTAGAAAACATCGCCTTGATCTTGGATGGATGATATTCCTTAAGCTCCCTTCCATTTAGCAAAATACTGCCCTCATACTCATCATAAAGCCCAGTAAAAAGCTTTGTCAAGGTAGTCTTGCCTGCACCGTTCTCCCCGACAAAGGCATAGTGATGCCCCTTTACAAGCTTCATGTTCATTCCCTTTATTATGTACCGATCCGTTCCCGGATATCGGAAAGAAACATCCTTTAATAACAAACTCTCAAATTCTTCCGCCTGCTCTGCCGGCAGATCATTCGTCCCCTCCATCTCTCTAAGATTAGCAAAAACAGTCAGATCTTTCATATAGGAGGTGTACTTAGCCATTATCACCACAGATCTGCCCACCTCGTTATTCATAAGGTTGATCATATCATAGATCGCCTTGGATAGCGCAATAAAGATACCAATGCTGACAGCACCCCTTGTCAGCTCCAAAATCATGAAAAATACCACTCCTGTCGAAACCACATTGGTCACAATATTGCTTCCAGCTCTTCGCATCTCCTTTGCATACTCTGCCTTCATGCTGATCTTTTGATATTCATCCATATGCTTGTTCCACTGTTGATTCACATATCCTGAGTAGGCAAAAAGTGACCTCTCCTCCGTGCAGTCTCTTCCTGTCAGCACATCCTTCAGATATTCACTTTTTCTCGCGAAAACAGAAGATTCTTTATATGCTTTATAGCTCCTTTTCCCACTGACAACAGAAAAATATAGCAGCGGTGCTGAGACAATCATCATCACAATACCGAGCCATATGCTTTCTGTAAAAATAATTAAAAATACACCAAAAATACGGACCACTGCCACAAGAAAGTTACAAGTCTGCTGAAGCATCCCCCAGATATTTTCCTCCATATCCTTGCTGACTCTTCTGGAAAGCTCCCATGTTTCCTCATCTTCAATCAAACTGTAATGCAGGCGTGATCGCTTCTTTACTGCCTCACTGTTCATCTGGTAAGCAGAACTTATCTCTATCCTCCTAGTCAGCAGACGGCCCAAGCTGTAGCCCATGCGCTTCCACAAAATAATAAAAAGCATCGCTGCCAGATAAGGATACATATCCTGAATGTTCGCTCTGCTCATGGCACAGGCGATCGCAAGATTTAGAAATTCTGCTTCCACCAACACCCACACTACATTCACCACACCCGTCATAAGCTTCTGTGCCACAACTCCCAACGTACATAGAGGTTCACAATCAAAAGGCAGCTTAAGAAGATGGCGCCAATCATACGTTTGTGCTTTTAATTCAAAGCTCATTATCTAACCCTCCCTTTCTATAAGGTAAGATTATTGTAAAATATTATAGGGAAAAGTCAATGTATGTGGGACAGACAACAATTATCTGGGATAGAATATAAAAAGACGATTATTTTTTATGAAAAGATCTTTTGTTGTATCATTTTTGGGAGAGATCCGTCCGGCGAACTGCCTGTGGTCCTCCGTCACCCCGCTTGCGCTTAGTGA